>NZ_RZSC01000883.1:0-2236 GCF_003998155.1 Mesorhizobium sp. M1E.F.Ca.ET.063.01.1.1 | reverse complement strand
TTTCGATGGTCTGCGCGAAGCGCGCCAGCACAAGCGCCGGCGGCATGCCGTGCAGGCGCTCGGTGCCGGCCAGGTCGAGAAACGCCTCGTCGATCGAAAGCGGCTTGACGAGCGGCGTCAGCGCCTGCATCAGCGCGCGCACCTCGCGGCCGACCTGAACATATTTCTCCATGTTGGGGGGAATGACCACAGCGTCCGGGCAGGCTTCGAGCGCCTTGAACATCGGCATGGCCGAGCGCACGCCCTGGATGCGGGCGATGTAGCAGGCGGTGGAGACGACGCCGCGCCGGCCGCCACCGACGATCACCGGCTTGTCCTTCAGCGCCGGATTGTCGCGCTTTTCGATCGCCGCGTAGAAGGCGTCACAGTCGATATGGGCGATGTGCAGCCGGTAGAGCTCGGGATGACGGACGAGGCGCGGACTGCCGCAACGCTCGCAACGGCGCGCCTCGCTGCGCTGCAGCGCCAGACAGTCGCGGCAAAAACCGTGTTCGGGATTGTTGACAGGAGCCGCCATCGCTGCGAACATAAAGAGAACAAACGCAATGGTACGACAGTGCAGGGCCGGCAACAAGCTTGGCCTGGGGAGAACGTATGAGCACGACCATAGTACCGCTGACACCAGAGCGTTGGGTCGACTTCGAGGACCTGTTCGGCAAGCAAGGCGCCTGTTACGGCTGCTGGTGCACGCATTTCCGGCTGACGCCGGCGGAGCGCCGCGCGAGCGACCGCGAGCGCAACAAGGATCACATCAAGGCGCGCATCGAAGCCGGCCCGCCGCCGGGACTTCTGGCTTTCGAGGAGGGCAAGGCCGTCGGCTGGATGCAGATCGGTCCGCGCGCCGACGTGCCCGAGTGGAACAATCAGGGCAGGGGTTCGGCGCCGATCGATCCGGCCGACGCCGGCGACGCGAGCGTCTGGGCGATCTCCTGCTTCTTCATCCGCGTCAAGGCGCGGGGCAGGGGCATCACCCATCGCCTCGTCGACGGCGGCATCGCCTTTGCCCGCGACAATGGCGCCAGGCTGCTGGAAGCCTGCCCGATCGATCTCTCGCGTGACTCGCGCTCGATCGGGCTGTTCGTCGGCTCGTCACGGGTGTTCGAGAAGGCCGGTTTCGAGAGGCTTGTGGAGCGCAAGCCCGGCCGGCCGCTGATGCGGCTGGTGCTTTAGCGGCTTAGGGTTTTGGCTTACAGTCACCGTCTTGCAGCCGTAACGCTTCTTCCCTACCAGAAGCGCGAAACGGTTTGCCTTCCGAGACCAACGGAGAACTGACGTGAAGCGTGTTTTACCACTTGTTTTCGTTTTTGCTTTCAGTGCACCGGCCCTTGCCCAAACTGTCGACAGCCAGGGCGCGAAGCAGCTTTCCGACAGTCTGGCGCGCTATTTCGGCAAACAGGCGTTTGACAGTGGCGTGGTCAAGGTCTCGGTGGAAGGCGATGCCTACAAAGTCGTTGTCGACATCAAGGCGCTGGTCAATGCCCTACCGGAAGAGAAGTCGCTGAAATTCGACCTGGCGCCCTACGCCTTGACGGTGAAGCCGCGCAGCGATGGTTCCTGGGACGTCGCCTCGGATTTCTCGCAACGCATGTCTTTCGAATTCAACGGACCGGAAGGTCCGCAAAGCATGCAACTCGCGGTCAAGGACGGCAAGGGCACCGCAGTCTACGATCCGAACCTCGCCGCCTTCACCAGCGGCGCCAGCTCGATGGCCGGCATGACCATGACATCGCGGGAAGCCAAGCAGCAGGCGGACGTCACCGCCGGCGCCGGCACCGCGACCATCGCCGCCACCAAGTCGGCCAATGGCGGTGTCGACTTCACCGCGACGCAAAAAGTCTCGAGCTTCGTCGAGACGATCAAGGTCGACGATCCCGACAGCGGAATGAATTTTCCGTTGACGCTGAAAGCGCCGGAATTGTCGGTGGACGCGAAGGGCAAGGGCGTGCGGACGAAGCCGCTGCTCGACCTGCTTGCCTTTGCCGTGGCCAATGAGGACGAAGCCAAGCTCAAGGCCAACCAGGCGGAGCTCAAGACGCTTCTGCAGGCCGCGCTGCCCGTCTGGGAAAGGATCGACGGCAACTACGGCTTCAAGGATTTCGAGGTGGAGAGCCCTGTCGGCAAGTTCGGAGCGACGCAGTTCAGCGCTGCGTTCGGCATGGACGGCGTCTCCCAGAACGGCAAAGTCGACTACGCGATCAAGGCTTCCGGCCTGACGATCCCGCGGCAGATGCTACCC
>NZ_RZSC01000882.1:0-2241 GCF_003998155.1 Mesorhizobium sp. M1E.F.Ca.ET.063.01.1.1 | reverse complement strand
AGATCGCCGTGATGCGCCCGCCGGACCTCATCAAGGCGGCGCTGGCCTTCACCGGCATCCTCGACTTCCGCTATTCGCTGCCGACGCTCGTGCGCCAGGCCTTCGGCAAATTGTCGGATGACGAGAAGAGCTACATCCCGGAGATGGAGCAGCATAAGGCGGTGGTAGCGGCGCGCTGGCATATGGTCGTGTATGCCGCGACGATCGCTGCCGCGATCGCGCTTAAATCATGGATACCGCTGGTGCTGATCGGCCTGCCACGGCTCTACGGCACCTGGCACATGGTGATGACCGGGCTTTTGCAGCATATCGGGCTGGCCGACAACGTCGTCGACCACCGGCTCAACTCGCGCACCGTCCACATGAACCCGGTCAGCCGGTTCATCTACTGGAACATGAACTACCATGTCGAGCACCACATGTTCCCGATGGTGCCCTATCACGCGCTGCCGAAGCTCCACGAACTGATCAAGCACGACCTGCCGAAACCGAACCCGTCGATGTGGCACGCCTATCGCGAGGTCTGGCCGGTGCTGCTCAGGCAGCTCAAATATGAGGATTACTACCTCAAGCGCGAATTGCCGCCTACGGCCAGGCCCTATCGCGGCGAGTTCCACGAGGTCGATATGGCGACGGCCGCCGCCAAATAGGTGGCGCGTTGCAGCTCGGAGAAAGACGATGGCGGTGTGGGTTGAAGCATGCGCGGTGGACGACGTGGATGAGGAGGACGTGATCCGCTTCGACCATGGCGGCCGCACCTTCGCGATCTACCGCTCGCCTGACGACGAGTTCTTCGCCACCGACGGCTTCTGCACGCATGAAAAGGCGCATCTGGCCGACGGGCTGGTGATGGACGACATTATCGAGTGCCCCAAGCACAATGGCCGCTTCAACTACAAGACCGGCCAGGCCAAGGGCGCGCCGGTCTGCGTCAACCTCAGGACCTATCCGGTGAAGATCGAGGCCGACAAGGTGATGATCAATATCGATTGAAAGCCGCCAGACAGAAAAGACAGGATATACCGATGAGCCGAAAGAGACCGACCGTCGCCGACCTGCGCGCCATGAAGGGCAAGCGGCAATTGACCATGCTGCGCGTGCTGACGCTCGACGAGGCCGAAGCCGCCGAGCGCGCCGGCATCGACATCGTCTCGGTGCCGCCCGAACTGGTGCTCAATCCACAGTACCGCGACGCCGCCCCCAGCCTCTTCACGATGCCGGGCGACAATTTCTACGAGATCGGCACGGCGGACGATTTCCTGCGCTGGGCCTTCCGCCTCTACAAGGCAGGCGCCGACGCGGTCTATTGCAGCGCCGGCTACGCCACGATCAAGCGCATGGCCGACGACGCAATCCCCGTCATCGGACATGTCGGCCTCATTCCTTCCCGCGCAACCTGGACCGGCGGCTTCAGGGCCGTCGGCAAGACCGCCGATACCGCCATGCAGGTGTTCGATGCGGTGAAGCAACTCGAGGCCGCCGGCGCGATCGGCGCCGAGATCGAAGTCGTGCCGGTCGAGGTGGCGAAGACGATCTCCGAGCGCACCTCGCTGATCATGCTGTCGATGGGCGCCGGTACTGGCTGTGACGCGCAGTACCTGTTTGCAGAAGACATTCTCGGCACCAATCGCGGTCACATGCCTCGCCACTCGAAGGTCTACCGCAACTTCGCCGCCGAATACGATCGGCTGCAGCAGGAACGCATCGCGGCGTTTTCCGAATATGTAGCCGACGTCAACAGCGGCGCCTATCCGGAAGACAGGCATATCGTGCATATGGATCCCGGCGAGCTCACCCTTTTCATGAAGAAGATGGACGGAAAGGCTTGAGCGGGCGGCGTTTGGCCTGCTGTCGCTAGGCTTGCCAACTCCCATCGGCGAGCGCGGCATGGAGCGCGTCGGCGTTAGGTCCGAGCGGCCGGTCTTCCTTGAGCGTCGGCACATGCGCGCGCACAGCCGCGTGGATCACGCCGGTGGCCGGCGCCAGTGTCAGCCCTTCGCGCAGGTCGACCGCCTGCGCCGCCGCCATCAGTTCGAGGGCGATCAGGCGCCGCCACAGCGCGATCATCTCGGCGCATTTGGCGACGGCAAGCGGCGTTTGGGTGGCGTGGTCCTCCACGCCCTCGGATACGGGCAGGAAGTCGAGCATCACAGGATTGGCCTTGTGGCGGATGCCGGCCAGGATCGCCGTCACCGTCTTCTGCAGCGGCACGAAGCCGGCGGAGGCGCCGCCGAACGGCGA
>NZ_RZSC01000881.1:0-2248 GCF_003998155.1 Mesorhizobium sp. M1E.F.Ca.ET.063.01.1.1 | reverse complement strand
GTGTTTGCGGCGTTCACGGGCGGCTGTCCTGGGGTAATCCTGGGAGTGCGGGCGGATTGACTTCCTCCCATTTGAAGATAATGTCTTTTATCGTGAAAAAACATTTTTGCGTCAATTGTTTTTTCAGCGCTGGCGGCGCGCCGCTCAGAGGCGGCGCGATTGCCGGTTTGGCAAGCCGGTCAGGAGCATTCCGCATTTCGGAGGCTTGCGCTAGGAACACCGATCATATCGCGCTTCCGGCGGGTCGCCGCAAGCGTTGGGGATACGGGGCATGTCGAAGAGCAACAACGTCTACAAGGACGCCTTCAATCGCTGCCTGCGGCTGCTCGACGAGACCAAGAGCCTGCCGTCGGAGCCTGAGCTTGGAGCGTCGCTCGGCGTCAGCCGCACCACGGTGCGCAGCATCCTTTCGCGCATGGAAGAGACCGGGCTGATCGCTTGGAACAAGCGCAACAAGACGGTGCTGAGATCGCCGCGGGCGGAAGACTTCTTCCCGGAAGAAGAAACCGATTCGCTGGCTGAGATCATCGAGCGCTCCTTCATGCGCCGGCTGCTTGCCGAGGGCGCCGAGGCCGGCATGCAGATCAACGAGCTGGAGCTGGCGCGCGAGATCGGCGTCGGCACCACCAGCGTGCGCGAATTCCTGATCCGCTTCTCGCGCTTCGGCCTGATCGAGAAGCGGCGCAACAGCCACTGGGTGCTGAAGGGCTTCACCCGCGCCTTCGCGCTGGAGCTGACGGAGATCCGCGAGATGTTCGAACTGCGCTCGGCCAGCGCCTTCGCCGCGTTGCCGGAGGACAGCGGGGTATGGGTCGATCTCGACAGGTTGGAGATCGAACATCGCGAGCTCGCCAGCGAGATCGCCACGCGCTTCAACGAATTCTCCGAGCTCGACGAGCGCTTTCATCGGCTGATCCACCGCGCCTCGCACAACCGCTTCATCGTCGATTTCTATGATGTGATCGCGATGATTTTCCACTACCACTACCAGTGGAACAAGGCTGAGGAGCGCCAGCGCAACGAGGTCGCGATCCAGGAGCATCTGGCCTATATCGCGGCGCTGAAATCGCGCGACCCCGCCAAGGTGGACGTCGCCTGCCGCAAGCACCTGAAGTCGGCGCGCCAGACGCTGCTGAGCTCCATCCCGGAAGGGCGGCAGGTACAGCCCGCCTGATCGAGCGCATCGCGCCGCGTTGCCGCAGCCCGGTTTTGCCGATTTTCCGGCCGCGGGGCCCGTGCTAGGGTCGATGGGCAGGTGGGAGAAGAGGCAGTCCGTTGGATATCCGGCTGAGACGATGGAGCATGCCGGCCGCCTTTGTCGCGGCGCTGCTGCTGTTGTTGCAGTCGGCGCTCGGCGCCTTCGCCTTTGGCGGATCCTCACAGATCGACGCCTTCGGCAACGTCATCTGCACGCATGAAGGGGCGGCCAAGCTTCCAGGCGGCGATCCGCATCAGCAACACATGCCGGCTTGCTGTTTGCTTGGCTGCAACATGGTTTCGCCGGCGCATCTGCCGCCGCCGGAGACCGGCGCGCTTGCCAGAGCGCTAGCGTTCGAAGCGGTCGCTTTCCCGCCTCCATCCTTCCGGCATCTCGATTTCGCCCGCGACCGCTCTCCAGCCAATCCTCGAGCGCCGCCGGCAACGGTCTGACGGCACGGCCCGCAACCTTTCGCGGGAATATTCATCCAAGATCAGACTGCTCGCGACCGGATGACGGCGCGATCCCATATTCATGGAGCAACCATGTCCAGTTTCATTTCCAGAGCCGGTGCGGCGTTCGTCCTTGTTTTTCCGCTTGCCTGCGTTTCCGGCGCCTTCGCGCATGAATTCAAGGTTGGCGATCTGGAGATCGGCCATCCCTGGTCGCGCGCGACGCCGCCCGGCGCCAAGGTGGCCGGCGGCTATTTCACCGTGACCAACAAGGGCGGCTCGCCCGACCGCCTGCTGTCGATCTCCTCCGACATCTCCGACAAGGCCGAGCTGCATGAAATGGGCGTCAAGGACGGCGTGATGACCATGCGGCCGGTGAGCGGCGGGCTGGAAATCCCGGCCGGCGGCAAGGTCGCGCTGAAGCCGGGCGGCTACCACCTGATGTTCGTCGGCCTCAAGCGGCAGCCCAAGCAGGGCGAGAAATTTCCGGCGACGCTCACCTTCGAGAAGGCAGGCAGCGTCGCGGTCGAGTTCGCGGTCGAAGGCATGGGCGAGATGGGCGGCATGGAAGATCACGCCGAGTGATCGACATTCCTGG
>NZ_RZSC01000880.1:0-2250 GCF_003998155.1 Mesorhizobium sp. M1E.F.Ca.ET.063.01.1.1 | reverse complement strand
GTAGGCCATGAAGTGCTTGAACGAGGTGATGCCCCTGTCGACGACGGTCGCCATCTCGTCGAACACCTGCTTGCCCCACCAGGTGATCGCCATGTGGAAGGAATAGTCGCAAGCCGCCTTCGACGTCTTGTTGTCCCACATCTGCAGCGCTTCGAGCAGCGACTGCTGCGGCGCCGGCAGGCAGAAATCGACCACCATGGTCGTGCCGCCGGAGAGCGCCGCGCGCGTGCCGGACTCGAAATCGTCGGCCGAATAGGTGCCCATGAAAGGCATTTCGAGATGGGTGTGCGGATCGATGCCGCCCGGCATGACATAACAGCCGGTGGCGTCGAACTCATGGTCGCCGTGCAGGTCCGACCCGATGGCGATGATCTTGCCGTGGCTGAACACCACGTCGGCCTTCCACGTGCGGTCGGCGGTGACGATGGTGCCGTTCTTGATGACTTTGGTCATTCTCTTGTTCCCTTCTTAAGCCGGCGCGACTTCTTCTGATCGCTGCCGCATCAACCTTTACATCGCCAGATAACAACCGACCGCGTCACCTCGGACGCCGATCGAGACGTGGCGATCTTCCATTCGGTCTACCAAAAGAAACTCCTGCTTATGAGGCTCATAAGCCAAAAGGTAACCGTCTCGATCATCTGTCACTACGATGCATCTTTCGACAACCGGCGTGCGACTTTCCAGATCGGCGATGGTGTCACGGCGATCCACGTCGATCCAGTAGGGCTTAACCAATGCCGAGCGAAATCGGGCAAGGTCACCTATGATGACGTCTTCAGCTACAGGCACCCCCACCAAATCAGTCCGATCTTTCATGAGCGCTGGATAGTCGTATTCGTCGATCTCCCTATGAATGAACGCGATCAGCGCATCAAAATCCAGATCGTCCTTTCCTTCCATAAGTCACTCCACAATCCCCGCCGTCTCGACCACCGCGTGGAACAAGACGTCAGCGCCCGCCGCCGCCCATTCCTTGGAGATGTCCTCGGCCTCGTTGTGGCTGAGCCCGCCGACGCAGGGGCACATGACCATGGTCGCTGGCGCGACCTTGGCCGCCCAGCAGGCGTCGTGGCCGGCGCCGGAGATAATGTTCATGTGGCTGTAGCCCAGCTTTTCGGCAGCGGTGCGCACGCGGCCGACCAGCGTCGGGTCGAAGGTCACCGGATCGAAATGACCGACCGCCTCGACGGAGCATTTGACGCCGAGAGGTTCGCAGATCTTCGGCGCTTCCTTCTCGATGCGGGCGCGCATGCCGTCGAGCTTCGCCTGGTCCGGCGAGCGGATGTCGACGGTGAAGATCACCGTACCGGGCAAAACGTTGCGGGAATTGGGCGAGAACTTCATCTGGCCGACACCGCCGACGGCGCCGGGCTGGCTCTCCATTGCGACCGTCTGCACCATCTCCAGGATGCGCGCCATGGCAAGGCCGGCATTTACGCGCATGTTCATCGGCGTCGAGCCGGTATGCGCCTCCCTGCCGGTCAGCGTGAACTCCAGCCACCACAGGCCCTGGCAGTGGGTCACCACGCCGATCTGCTTGTTCTCGGCCTCGAGGATCGGCCCTTGCTCAATGTGATACTCGAAATAGGCATGCATCTTGCGAGCGCCGACCTTTTCGTCGCCCACCCAGCCGATGCGCTTCAGCTCGTCGCCGAAGGTCAGACCGTCGAGATCCTTGCGGCCATAGGCGTATTCCTGGGTGTGCACGCCGGCGAACACGCCGGAGGCGAGCATGGCCGGCGCGAAGCGCGCGCCTTCTTCGTTGGTCCAGTTGGTGACCACGATCGGATGTTTCGTCTTGATGCCGAGATCGTTGAGCGAGCGCACGACCTCGAGCCCGGAAAGCACGCCGAGCACGCCGTCATATTTGCCGCCGGTCGGCTGGGTGTCGAGGTGGGAGCCGACATAGACCGGCAGCGCATCCGGATCGGTGCCGGCCCGCGTCATGAACATGGTGCCCATCTGGTCCACGCCCATGGTGAGCCCGGCCTCATCGCACCAGGACTTGAACAGCTCCCGGCCTTCTCTGTCGGAATCGGTGAGCGTCTGGCGATTGTTGCCGCCGGCAACGCCGGGGCCGATCTTCGCCATCTCAATGATGGAATCCCACAAACGGTCTGAATTGATTCGCAGATTCTCGCCTGGGGCGGCCATTCAACACCTCTTCAATTGCGCGGCGTTCCCCTCCCCCTTGAGGGGAGGGGTATCCGCGCCCAGTTTGTCAATCGATAGACCTCAGAACATCCC
>NZ_RZSC01000087.1:0-14052 GCF_003998155.1 Mesorhizobium sp. M1E.F.Ca.ET.063.01.1.1 | reverse complement strand
CTGATGCCCGGCAGCGAGCCGAGCTTGGCGCGCAATTCATCGACCAGCGCATTCGCCCGCTCGGTCTCGACCTCCTCATAGTCGTGGCGCGAATAGTAGTTGCGACCGTAGGTCTCCCAGTGCTTGGTGACGATCTCCTTGCAGCTCTCGCCGCGCACCGCGAGGATGTTGAGCCACAAAAGCACGGCCCACAGCCCGTCCTTCTCGCGCACATGGTTGGAGCCGGTGCCAGCGCTTTCCTCGCCGCAGATCGTCGCCATGCCGGCGTCGAGCAGGTTGCCGAAGAACTTCCAGCCGGTCGGCGTCTCGTAGATGCCGATGCCGAGCTTCTCGGCGACGCGGTCGGCCGCGCCGCTGGTCGGCATCGAGCGGGCGATGCCTTTCAGGCCTTCCTTATAGCCGGGCGCCAGATGCGCGTTGGCGGCAAGCATCGCCACCGAATCCGACGGGGTGACGAAGATGCCCTTGCCGATGATCAGGTTGCGGTCGCCGTCGCCGTCGGAGGCGGCGCCGAAATCCGGCGCGTCCGGACCCATCATCTCGTCATAGAGATGTTTGGCGTGCACAAGGTTCGGGTCCGGGTGATGGCCGCCGAAATCAGGCAGCGGCTTGAAGTTGCGGCAGGTGCCGTTCGGCGCGCCGAGCCGGCGTTCGAGGATCTCCTTGGCATAGGGCCCCGTAACCGCATGCATGGCGTCGAAGCGCATGCGGAAGCCATATTTGAAATTGGCGCGGATGGCGTCGAAGTCGAACAGGCTCTCCATCAGCTCGGCATAGTCGGTGACGGGATCGATGATCTCGACCGTCATGCCGCCGGCCTCGACGGTGCCGATCTTGTCGATGTCGATCTGGCCGATGTCGGCGATCTTGAAGCTCGATATCGTCTTGGTTTTCTCGAAGATCGCGTCGGTGATCTTCTCCGGCGCGGGGCCGCCATTTCCGGCGTTGTACTTGATGCCGAAATCCTCGTGCGGACCGCCTGGATTGTGGCTGGCCGAGAGGATGATGCCGCCGAAGGTCTTGTACTTGCGGATGATGTTGGAGGCGGCGGGCGTCGAGAGGATGCCGCCCTGCCCGACCATCACCTTGCCGAAGCCGTTGGCGGCGGCCATGGCGATGGCCTTCTGGATCACCTCGCGGTTGTAGAAGCGGCCGTCGCCGCCGATCACCAGCGTCTTGCCCTGAAAACCTTCGAGCGCGTCGAAGATCGATTGGATGAAGTTCTCGGCATAGTGCTCCTGCTGGAAGACAGGCACCTTCTTGCGCAGGCCGGAGGTGCCGGGCTTCTGGTCGGTGTAGGGTTTAGTGGAGACGGTTTTGATCATGCCTCAGGCAGCCCTTTTCGAAAGCAGCAAGCGATAGAGTTCGATATATTTCTCGGCGCTCTTGTCCCAGGAGACATCGGCCTTCATGCCCTGGCGCTGGATCGATGCCCAGGCCGCGGGCCTGGCATGAACCTCTACCAACTGGCGAATGGCATGCAGCAGCGCGCCGCCATTGTTCGGGACAAACTGGAAGCCGGTGGCGACGCCCGCCGAAAGCGCCGCCTCATTGGCATCGATGATGGTGTCGGCAAGACCGCCCGTGCGGGCGACGACCGGCACGCAACCATAGCGCAGGCCGTAAAGCTGGGTCAGCCCGCAGGGCTCGAAGCGCGACGGGATGACGATGGCGTCGCAGCCGCCCTGCATGATGTGGGAGAGGCCTTCATCATAGCCGACGACGACGCCGACGCGTCCGCGATGGCGGGCGGCGGCGGCAAGCAGCGAGCCTTCGAGGCCGGCATCGCCCGAGCCCAGCACCGCCAGCCGGGCGCCGCGCTGAACGACGCCGTCGACGACCGCGGCCAGGATATCCATGCCCTTCTGCCAGGTCAGCCGGCTGATGACGCAGACAATCGGGCTGTCGTCGCTCTCGAGGTTGAAGCGATCCTCGACCGCCTTGCGGTTGAGGCCGCGGGCCTCAAGCGTGTCGGCCGCGTAGTTGGCCACCAGATGCTTGTCGGTCGCCGGGTTCCAGATATCAACATCGATGCCGTTGACGATGCCGTGGAGGTCGACGGCGCGCATGTTGATCAGGCCGTCGAGGCCCATGCCGAATTCCGGCGAGCGGATCTCCTGCGCATAGGTCGGGCTCACCGTGGTGATCGCCCAGGCGGCCTGCAGGCCGGCCTTGAGATAGCCGACGCCGCCATAGTATTCGACGCCGTCGAGCTGCATCGCGACACCCGGCAGGCCGAGCTCGCCGAAGATGCCGGCGCCGAACTGGCCCTGGAAGGCAAGGTTGTGCACGGTGATCAGCGACGGCACGCCGACTGCCTTGCCGTAGCGCATGTAGGCGAGCGTCATCGCCGACTGCCAGTCATGGGCGTGCACGATGTCGGGCTGGTAGCCGGAGATCGCGCCGCCGGCGATGTCGCCGCCGACCTGGCTCAGCGCCGCGAAGCGCCGCCAGTTGTCGGGCCAGTCGGCGCCGCTGGCGTTGCCATAGGGTCCGCCCACGCGGTCGAAGAGATGCGGCGCATCGAGCACGAAAAGGTCGAGCTCGCCGATCTTCACGGCATGGACCGAAGCCTTGCCGCCCTGCAGCAGCGGATACTGGTAGACGGCCTTCTTTTTCTTGAAAGCCTCCATCACCACCGGATAGCCGGGAACCAGCGTGCGCATCGCCACGCCCTTGCCGGCGAGCGCGATCGGCAGCGCGCCGGTCACGTCGGCAAGCCCGCCGGTCTTGATCAGCGGGAAGATTTCGGGCGTGACCGACAGAACCTGCATGCGCCTCACATTCCGACGTTAAAGTGACAGCTTGCTGATCAAATTGACAGCTTGTTGATCGACCTTGTCAGGTCGACAACTTGTTGATCATGTCCTGGGTGATCAGGCAGATGCCCTTTTCCGAAACGCGGAAGCGCTTGGCGTCGAGTGCCGGGTCCTCGCCCACCACCAGTCCCTCCGGAATGTGGACGCCGTGGTCGATGACGACGCGCGTGAGACGCGCTTTGCGGCCGACCTGGACGTCGGGCAGCATCACCACTTCCTCGAGCTTCGAATAGGAATTGATGCGCGCGCCGGTGAAGATCAGGCTGCGGCGCAGCGATGCGCCGGAGACGATGCAGTCGCCGGACACCAGCGAGGATATCGCCTCGCCGCGGCGGCCGTCCTCGTCATGCACGAATTTTGCCGGCGGCTTCAATTCGGCATACGTCCAGATCGGCCAGTCGCGGTCGTAGAGGTCGAGCTCTGGGGTGACGTCGGTGAGGTCGATATTGGCTTCCCAATAGGCGTCCACCGTTCCGACGTCGCGCCAGTAAGGCTCGGCCTCATGCGAGGAGCGCACGCAGGACTTGGCAAAACGGTGGGCGATCGCCTTACCGTGCTGGACGATATAGGGGATGATGTCCTTGCCGAAGTCACGGCTGGAGCCGGGTTCGGCGGCGTCGCGGCGCAGTTGCTCCATCAGGAACTTGGTCTTGAAGACGTAGATACCCATCGATGCCAGGGCGAACTCCGGCTTGTCGGGGATGCCGGGCGGATCGGCGGGCTTTTCGACGAAAGCGATGATGTTGTCCTTGGCGTCGACATGCATGACGCCGAAGCCGGTCGCCTCCATGCGCGGCACTTCCAGGCAGCCGACGGTCACGTCGGCACCGGCGTCGACATGCTGGCGCAGCATCAGCTCGTAGTCCATCTTGTAGATGTGGTCGCCGGCAAGGATGACCATGTATTCCGGGCCGTAGGCCTCGATGATGTCGATGTTCTGGTAAACGGCGTCGGCCGTGCCTTCATACCATTGGGTTTCGGACACGCGCTGCGAGGCGGGCAGGATGTCGAAGCTCTCGTTTCGCTCCGGCCGCAGGAAGTTCCAGCCGCGCTGCAGATGGCGGATCAGCGAATGCGCCTTGTACTGGGTGGCGACGCCGAGACGGCGGATGCCCGAGTTGAGGGCATTGGACAGCGCGAAATCGATGATGCGCGTCTTGCCGCCGAAATAGACCGCGGGCTTGGCGCGCCGGTCGGTCAGTTCCTTGAGGCGGCTGCCGCGGCCGCCGGCAAGCACATAGGCCATGGCATCGCGCGCCAGCGGCTGGGTTCTCTTGATCTCTGCCATTGTTACCCTCCCAAGTAAGCTGCACGGAACATTGCTGGAGCAACATGAGATATCATCTGCTTCAGTCCGCGACGAATTCCAGCATGATTGTCGAGAGCGGCGGCAACAGCATCGTCGCCGACGTGCCACCCCCTTCCCCGCTGGCTGCGACCCTGCCGCCATTGCCCATGCCGGAGCCGCCATAAACGGCTGCGTCAGTGTTCATGATCTCGCGCCACTCGCCCGCCTTCGGCAGCGGCACGCGATAGTTCTCGCGCGGCACCGGCGTGAAATTGGAGATGACAGCGATCGGGTTGCCGTCCGGCGCGCTGCGCAGCCAGGCAAAGACCGAATTGTCGCGATCGTCGACGATCAGCCAGGAGAAGCCTTCCGGCTCGCAGTCGCGCGCATGCAGCGCCGGGCGCGAGCGGTAGAGGTAGTTCAGGTCCCGCACCGTCTGCCAGACGCCGCGATGCGGAGCATAGTCGAGCAGGTTCCAGTCGAGCGCGCGCGCCTCGCTCCACTCGCGGCGCTGGGCGAACTCCTGCCCCATGAACAGAAGCTTCTTGCCGGGATAGCCCCACATGAAGGCGTAGTAGGCGCGCAGCGTGGCGAATTTCTGCCAGTCGTCGCCGGCCATCTTGTGAAGCAGCGTGCCTTTGCCGTGCACGACCTCGTCATGGGAGAGCGGCAGCACGAAATTTTCCGAGAAGGCGTAGGTCAGGCCAAAGGTGATGTCGTTGTGATGGTGCTTGCGGAAGATGGGCTCCTTGGAGAGATACTCCAGCGTGTCGTGCATGAAGCCCATGTTCCACTTGAAGCCGAAGCCGAGCCCGCCCTCATGCACGGGGCGCGAAACTTTCGGCCATGAGGTCGATTCCTCGGCGATCGTCATCACGCCGGGATGATGGCCATAAAGCTCCTTGTTCATCTTTTGCAGGAAGCTGACGGCCTGCAGGTTCTCGCGCCCGCCCTTCTCGTTGGGGATCCATTCGCCCGCCTTGCGCGAATAGTCGAGGTAGAGCATCGAGGCGACGGCGTCGACGCGCAGACCGTCGACATGGTATTTTTCGGCCCAGAACAGCGCATTGTTGACGAGGAACGACACCACCTCGCGGCGGCCGAAATTGTAGATCGCGGTGTTCCAGTCGGGATGGAAGCCCTGGCGCGGATCGGCATGCTCGTAGAGCGCGGTGCCGTCGAATTGAACCAGCCCGTGCTCGTCGACCGGGAAATGTGCCGGCACCCAGTCGAGGATCACGCCGACGCCGGCGCGGTGGGCGCCGTCGACGAAGCGGGCAAAGCCGTCGGGATCACCGAAGCGGGCAGTCGGCGCATAGAGCCCGGTCGTCTGGTAGCCCCAGGACGGGTCATAAGGATGCTCGGAGACAGGCAGGAACTCGATATGGGTGAAGCCGGCGTCCACCACATAAGGGATCAGCCGCGCGGCGAGTTCGTCCCAGGTGAGGAACGTGCCGTCGTCGCGACGCTGCCAAGAGCCTGCATGGACCTCGTAGATCGAGATCGCCTCACGTCTCGGATCGACGTCTTGCCAGAATTTGTGGTGCGCTTCGTCGCCCCATTGATGCGCCATCGGCGGCGCCGTCACCGACGCAGTCGCCGGACGCATCTCGGATTCGAAGGCGAAGGGATCGGCCTTGAGCGGCAGTCTGACGCCGTCGGGGCCGATGATCTCGAACTTGTAGGGCTGGCCGGCGCGGAGATCGGGAATGAACAGCTCCCAGATGCCGGTGTCCTTGCGGTCGCGCATGGTGTGCCGGCGGCCGTCCCAGTCGTTGAAGGCGCCAACCACCGAGACGCGCCTGGCATTCGGCGCCCAAACGGCGAAATGCACGCCGGTCGCGCCCTCATGCTCGATGATATGGGCGCCGAGCTTGTCGAAGAGCCTCAGGTGCGAGCCCTCGGCCATGTAGTAATCGTCCATCGGTCCCAGCACCGGGCCGAAGGAATAGGGGTCGGTCAGCCACCAGTCGCCGCCGGCATTTCTCGCGTGATAGCGCAGCGGCTGACGCTTGCGGATCGAAAGCCTGCCCTCGAAGAAGCCGGCATCGTTGCTGCGTATGAGTTGCCCGACTTCCTTGCCGGTCAGCGTATAGGCGGTGACGAATTCGGCGTTGGGCACAAAGCAGCGGGCGACGAAACCCTTGTCGGCCTCATGCACGCCCAGAACCGCAAAAGGATCGCCATGCGTTCCGGCGACAATCGCCGCGACATCGCCGGCTTGCGCCAGTCCGTCCGGCCCGCTTGTCGCAGCGGTCGCGCGCGGCTTCCTCATCAGGCGGTCGCCCTCCCCGGGCACCTTTTGTTTTGGTGCATGCCGTGATCCCAAAAGCGTTGTGCACTTTTGGGCGGCATGCACCAGTCTTTGTTTTGGCGCATGCCGTGATCCCAAAAGCGCTGTGCACTTTTTGGGCGGCATGCACCGGGGGCCACATCGTTCGTGACCTTATGCAATCACATCAGACAGGTACGTTCCAGATTTCTTTCGCATATTGGCGGATGGTTCGATCGGACGAGAACCAGCCGACGCGGGCGACGTTGCGGATGGCGCGCGCGTACCAGTCGGGACTGTTGCGCCACACGGCGTCGACCTCGCGCTGGCAGGCTGCATAGGAATCGAAATCGGCCGCAACCATGAACCAGTCGCCCTGATAGAGGCCATTCATGAGATCGCGGTAGCGGTTGGGATCGTCGGGCGAGAAGACGCCGGACGAGATCGCCGACACCGCCTGCGACAGCTCCGGCGAAGCCTCGATCACGCCACGCGGATCGTAGCCGTTGGCGCGCCGGTCGGCGACCTCGGCGGTGGTGAGGCCGAAGATGAAAATGTTGTCGTCGCCGACATGCTCCTTGATCTCGACATTGGCGCCGTCGAGCGTGCCTATGGTCAGCGCGCCGTTCAGCGCGAACTTCATGTTGCCGGTGCCGGAGGCCTCCATGCCGGCGGTCGATATCTGCTCGGAAAGATCGGCGGCCGGCATCATCACCTCGGCCAGGCTGACATTGTAGTTCGGCATGAACACCATTTTCAGCAGGCCGCGCACCGAGGGATCGCCGTTGATGACCCTGGCGACGTCGTTGGCCAGTTTGATGATCAGCTTGGCGTTGTGGTAGCTGGGCGCCGCCTTGCCGCCGAAGAATTTCACCCGCGGCATCCACTCCCGCTCCGGATGCGAGCGGATCTGGTCGTAAAGCGCGATCGCCTCCAGGATGTTGAGAAGCTGACGCTTGTATTCGTGGATGCGCTTGACCTGGATGTCGAACAGCGCCGACGGATCGAGCCTGATGCCCAGCCGGTCGGCGACGAGGTTCGCGAGCCTCGCCTTGTTCTGCCGCTTCACGGCGGCGAACTTCTCGCGGAAGGCGGCATCGTCGGCGAGAGGATCAAGATCCTTGATCGCCTCGATGTCGTCCATGAAACGGTCGCCGATCGCCTCGCGCGCAAGCGCGGTCAGGCCGGGATTGCACTGGATCAGCCAGCGCCGCGGCGTGATGCCGTTGGTCTTGTTGTTGATGCGGTCCGGGTAGAGCTTGTGGAGATCGGCGAACACCGTCTCCTTCATCAGCTCGGTGTGGAGGGCAGAGACGCCGTTGATCGAATGCGAGCCGACGAAGGCGAGATTGCCCATGCGCACCCGGCGGTCGCCGTTTTCCTGGATCAGCGAGATGCGGGCGATCTGATCGCCCGAGAACTGGCTGGTGGCGCGAGCCTCGAGCAGCACCTGCGCGTTGATGGCGTAGACGATCTGCATATGGCGCGGCAGCAGGCGCTCGAAGAGCGGCACCGGCCAGCTTTCCAGCGCCTCCGGCAGCAGCGTGTGGTTGGTGTAGGCGAAGGTGCGCTTGGTGACGTCCCAGGCAAGGTCGAAGTCCACGCCATGGACGTCCATCAGAAGCCGCATCAGCTCCGCCACGGCAATCGCCGGATGGGTATCATTCAAATGGATCGCGGCCTTGTCGGGTAGCGATTTTAGGTCGCCATACTGGCTGAGATGCCGCTGGATGATGTCCTGCAGCGAGGCTGTCGAGAAGAAATACTCCTGTCTCAGCCTGAGCTCTTGGCCGGCCTTGTGGGAATCGGCGGGATAGAGCACGCGCGACAGCGCGTCGGCCTTGTTGCTTTCGGCGAGCGCACCGATGTGGTCGCCGGCGTTGAACTTGTCGAGCAGGATGGGGTCGATCGGCATGCCCGACCACAGGCGCAGCGTGTTGACGCGCCTGGCACGCCAGCCGGCGACCGGCGTGTCATAGGCGACGGCCAGCACATGCTCGGTCGGCTTCCAGACATGGCGCTCCAGCCGGCCGTCCTTGGAAGTGATCGATTCCACCGAACCGCCGAAGCCGACCTCGAAGGAGCGCTCGCGCCGCTCGAACTCCCATGGATTGCCGTGGTCGAGCCAGGTTTCCGGCAATTCGACCTGCCAGCCGTCGTGGATCTCCTGGCGGAACATGCCGTTGGCGTAGCGGATGCCGTAGCCGTGCGCCGGGATATCGACGGTCGCCATGCTTTCCATGAAGCAGGCGGCGAGCCGGCCGAGGCCGCCATTGCCGAGCGCAGCATCCGGCTCGAGCCCGGCGATGAGGTCGAGGTCGACGCCAAGCGAGGCGAGCGCCTCGCGCATGTTCTCCATCAGGTCGAGATTGGAGAAGGCGTCGCGCATCAGGCGCCCGATCAGGAATTCGAGCGAGAGGTAATAAACGCGCTTTTCCTGCTGGTCGTAGGCTTCCTTGGTCGCCTGGATCCAGTGATCGACGATGCGGTCGCGCACGACCTTGATCGAGGCGGTGAGCCAGTCATGGGGCGTGGCAACCGTGGTGTCCTTGCCGAGCCGGTATTTGAGCGACATCAAGACTTCTTCGGCGAGCGTCTTGGGGTCGGGATGGTCGAGAGCGGGAGCTTCGATCGTCATGGCGGGTGTCATGCTGCCTCTCGTTCGGTTGGCCTGATCATACCGGCTTTCACCGCTTCTCCTACCCCACTTTGCCGCGCTGCAGCATACGTTAAATCGATTTAGGCCGTGATGTCCATCTGGCGCCTCTGCGGCTATTTACCGTGGTGCGTGGAGATCAGGCCGCTAGCGCGTCTTCCGGCGGCTTCTTGGCGCCGGTCATGAGCGCGACCGCATCCGACATGGAAATCTGCTTGGGATCGACGACGCAGAGACGCCGTCCAAGCCGGTGGATGTGGATGCGATCGGCCACCTCGAAGACATGCGGCATGTTGTGCGAGATGAGCACGATGGGCAGACCGCGCTTCTTGACGTCGAGGATCAGCTCCAGCACGCGGCGGCTTTCCTTGACGCCAAGTGCTGCCGTCGGCTCGTCCATGATCACCACTTTCGAGCCGAAAGCGGCGGCGCGCGCCACCGCGACGCCCTGGCGCTGACCGCCCGAGAGCGTTTCCACTGCCTGGCTGATGTTCTGGATGGTCATCAGGCCGAGCTCGGTCAGCTTGTCGCGGGCGCGCTTCTCCATCGCCGGACGGTCGAGCATGCGGAACCAGCTGCCGAGCGGCCCGGGCTTGCGGATCTCGCGGCCGAGAAACATGTTGTCGGCGATAGACAGCGCCGGCGACAGCGCGAGGTTCTGATAGACGGTCTCGATGCCCGCCTCGCGGGCTTCGATGGGCGATTTGAATTGGACCTGCTTGCCGTCCAACTCGATCACCCCCTCGTCGGCATGCACGGCGCCAGAGATCGCCTTGATCAGCGTCGACTTGCCGGCGCCGTTGTCGCCGATCACCGCCAGGATTTCGCCGGGGTAGAGATCGAAGTCGCAGTTGTTGAGCGCGGTCACGCGGCCATAGCGCTTGGTGAGACCGCGCGCGGTGAGGACAGCCTTCTCAGTCATGGTTACACCGAAACCTTTCTGATCCACTGGTCGATCGCGACGGCGCCGATGATCAGGACACCGGTGAGCAGCACCTTCCATTGCGGATCGGCACCGAGCATGTTGAGACCCATCGAGACGACACCGACGATCATGGCACCGAACAGCGTGCCGAGGATCGAGCCGCGGCCGCCGAAGAGCGAGATGCCGCCGATCACCGTCGCGGTGATCGCCTGCAGATTGTAGTCGGTGACGGCGGCGGACGGCGAAATCGAACCGTTGCGGCCGATCGACACCCAGGCCGCGAAGGCGGCGATCAGGCCGGCAAGCGTATAGACGGCCATCAGCACCTTCTTGGTCTGGATGCCGGAGAGCTTGGCCGCTTCCGGATCGTCGCCGACGGCATAGACGTGGCGACCCCAGGCGGTGTGGTTGAGCACGTACCAGAGCAGCATCACCAGCAGGACCATCGCGATGACGCCGGCCGTCAGCACGGCGGAACCGACCCTGAAGCTCAGGGCGAAGAAGTGCAGCAGCGGCGCCTGGGCATCGACGTCGGCGTCGCGGATCGTCTCATTGGCCGAATAGATGAAATTCGTCGCCATGACGATATTCCAGGTGCCGAGCGTGACGATGAAGGGCGGCAGCTTCATGTAGGCGACCAGCAGACCGTTGAGCAGGCCACAGGCGCTGCCGGCGGCAAGCCCGACGACCACCGCAAGAAGGGTCGGCATCCCGTAGGTGAGAGCGCAGTTGCCCATGATCACGGCCGAAATCACCATGATGACGCCGATCGAAAGATCGATGCCGGCGGTCAGGATGACCAGCGTCTGGGCAGCGCCCAGAATGCCGACGATGGCGATCTGCTGCAGGATCAGCGTCAGCGTGTAGGATGAGAAGAAACGTCCGCCGATCGCGATGCCGAAAATGATGATCGACAGCACCAGCACGATCAGCGGCACCGCTGCCGGCGTGGAATGCAAAAAATGCTGGGCCCGCTTGACGAACGACTTGCCGTGCTCCTCGAAGGCGGCGACGCTGCTGTCGCTGCCGGTGAGCACCTTCTCGAATTCCTGCATCTGAGACATGTGACCTCCCGTCTGCGCGGAGCTTGCTCATTGCTCCACGCGCCGTTCACGCATTCCGGTCTATTGCCGGGATTATCAGCGCTTGCGAAAGCGCATCGTCCACCCGATGCGGCCGGGGATCAAGCCCCAGCCGCAAGGTTTATGCGCCTGTCAGGCCGGCATCAGCCCCAGCACTTGGCGAGGCCTTCCTTGGTGTCGATGGACTTCACGCCGTTAGCCGGCTTGTCGGTCACCAGGTTGACGCCGGTGTCGAAGAAGTTCTTGCCTTCGGTCGGCTTCGGCTTGGTGCCGTCCTTGGCATAGGCGGCGATCGCCTCGATGCCGAGTGCCGCCATCTGCAGCGGATATTGCTGCGAGGTGGCGCCGATGACGCCTTCGGTCACCGACTTCACACCGGGGCAGCCGCCGTCGACCGAGACGATCAGCACCTGCTTTTCGAGGCCGACGGCCTTGAGCGCCTGGTAGGCGCCGACAGCGGCCGGCTCGTTGATGGTGTGGATGACGTTGATGGTGTTATCCTTCTGCAGAAGGTTCTCCATCGCCTTACGGCCGCCTTCCTCATTGCCGTTGGTCACGTCATGACCGACGATGCGCGGATCGTCCTCGTCGCCGATCTTGTTCGGGTCCTTCACGTCGATGCCGTAGCCCATCATGAAGCCCTGGTCGCGCAGCACGTCGACGGTCGGCTGCGAAGGTGTCAGGTCGAGGAAGCCGATTTTGGCGTCCTTGGCCTTGTCGCCGAGCGTGGCGGCGGCCCACGCGCCGATCAGCTTGCCGGCCTCCAGATTGTCGGTGGCGAAGGTCGCGTCGGCGGCATCGATCGGATCAAGCGGCGTGTCGAGCGCGATCACCAGCAGGCCGGCGTCGCGCGCCTTCTTGACCGTCGGCACGATGCCCTTGGTGTCGGAGGCGGTGATCAGGATGCCCTTGGCGCCGTCGGCGATGCAGCTTTCGATCGCCGCGACCTGGCTCTCGCTGTCGCCGTCGATCTTGCCGGCATAGGTCTTGAGGTCGACGCCGAGTTCCTTGGCCTTGGCTGTCGCGCCCTCCTTCATCTTGACGAAGAAGGGATTGGTATCGGTCTTGGTGATCAGGCAGGCGCCGACGCCCGCGGCCGATGCGGACGAGGCGAATGCAAGCAGGCCCAGCCCGGCCGCCGCGAACACGGTGGATTTCAGCAGCGATTTCTTGGTCACGATTTTCCTCCCAGTGGAACCATTCCGGACGCCGGCCTACCCGGCGCCTCGAGCGCATCCAACCATTCTCCCAGCGTGGACGCCACCTCAAAAGACACCAGTCCGAGACGCCTGTCAATAATTAAATCACTCTTATTTATTATTGACAGGCTTGCGCCGTTCACTCATTCTGAACGAAAAGCAATGTGGGGAAACCAACGGGAGGAACAGGGTGGAGACCGGCATTGCGAGGCACGGTTCGCCCGAGGCTCTGGGGAGCCGCCTGCATCGCGGCACCAACCAGAGCGGTATGCGCGACCACAATGAACGGCTCGTGCTGTCGCTGGTACGCCAGCATGGCAGCCTAGCCAAATCCGACATCGCGCGCATGACGGGGCTGTCGGCCCAGACGGTGTCGGTCATCATGCGCGAGCTCGAAGAAGACAAGCTGCTCCTTCGCCAGGCGCCCTTGCGGGGCAAAATCGGCCAGCCGTCGATCCCGATGGCGCTCAATCCGGAGGGCGCCTTCTTCATCGGACTCAAGATCGGCCGCCGCAGCGCCGAACTGGTGCTGATCGACTTCCTCGGCAATGTGCGCTCGATGCTGCGGAATTCCTATCGCTATCCCGCGCCGCGCGAGACGGTCGAGTTTGTCAGCGCCGGCATCAAAAAAATGCGCGGCGAACTGACGCCGGCGCAGGACAAGCGCATTGCCGGCCTCGGCATCGCCATGCCGTTCGAGCTCTGGAGCTGGGCCGACACCGCAGGCGCGCCGCGCGAGATCATGGACGAATGGCGCCATCGCGACATCCGCGCCGATATCCAGTCGCAGTGCGACTTTCCGGTCTATCTGCAGAACGACGCCACCTCCGCCTGCGGGGCGGAGCTCGTCTTCGGCCAGGCGGGAGGCGCGCGCGACTTCGTCTATTTCTATATCGGCGCCTTTGCCGGCGGCGGCATCGTACTCAACGGCCGCCTGTTCGGCGGTCCGACCGGAAACGCCGGCGCGCTGGGCTCCATGCCGGTGCCGGGGCCGGACGGCAAGCCGACGCAGCTCATCGACGTCGCCTCGATCGCGATGCTGGAAAAGGCGCTCAACGCGAAGGGCATAGACGGCTCGCATCTTTGGACTTCGCCGCAGGAATGGGGTGATATTGGCGCCGAACTGGACGAATGGATTGCAAACGCCGCGCAAGCGCTGGCCTATGCAATCGTCGCGGCCTCATCGGTCATCGATTTCGAGGCCGCGGTGATCGACGGTTGGATGCCGCTCGAGGTGCGGCGGCGGCTCGTCGATGCGGTCACGGATGCGATCACCGGCATCGACGCCGAGGGGCTGAAGCTGCCGGTCGTATGCGAAGGAACGGTCGGCATCCATGCGCGGGCGCTGGGCGGCGCCAGCCTGCCACTTTCCGAACGTTTCCTGATCGGGCCGACCTCGATCTCCAGGAGCGCCTGACCATGCTGATCGGCATCCCGCCGCTGCTTAGCCCGCAGCTTCTGGCGACGCTCAGGGCTATGGGCCATGGCGACGAGATCGCTATCGTCGACGGCAACTATCCCGCCGAGGAACAGGCGCGCAGGCTGATACGCGCCGACGGCCATCACATCATTCCGGTGATCGATGCGATCCTCAGCCTGCTGCCGGTGGACGAAACAGTGCCGGAGGCGCTGTTCCGCGCCTCGGTCAGGGGCGATCCGGCGCTCGCCGATCCGGTGCATCACGAGATGGAAGCGGTCTGCGCGAAACGCTCGCCGGGCCGCAAGGTGATTGCGCTGGCCGGCGCCGACTTCTATGCACGCGTCAAGGCCGCGCACGCCATCGTCGCGACCAGCGAACCCAGGCTCTACGC
>NZ_RZSC01000879.1:0-2250 GCF_003998155.1 Mesorhizobium sp. M1E.F.Ca.ET.063.01.1.1 | reverse complement strand
GTCTTGTCGGTCCCTGAGCGCTTCACATCCTTGGCATGCGCGATTTTGATCTTGTCGGTCAGCGTGTCGAACACCTGGTTCAGCACCTGGTCCATGCGGTCGATATTGTGCGCCTCGAAATAGTTGGTCGGGTCCATCAATAGCCCGAGGCCGGGATGGTCGACCTGCGCGAACATTCTGACCGTCTCCTCGACCGAACCGACGACATTGTTGACATAGGTTTCGAGCAAAAACACCGCGCCATGGTCATAGGCTGTCTGGGCAAGATCGGAGATCACCTTGCGGCACTCCTCGAACCCTTCCTCGGTCTTGTTCCTCGGATCATGCACCCAGTCGGACTCGGTGTTGTAGGTGCCGGTCTCCGAGATCACGTAAGCGCTGCCGAATTCACGCGCGTTGCGGATGATCTCCTTCAGATAGGCGAGCCGTCTTTCGCGCTCGGCTTTGTCCGGATGGATGATGTTGGTGTAGCCGGACACGCAGCAGACCGGCAGATTGTGGTCGCGGAACGTGTCGCGCACCTTCCTTGCCTTGTCCCTGGTGATCTGCCCGGCCGCGAGGTCGATATCCTTGAAATGCAAGTCGAGCTGCACCGTGTTGAAACCCAGCGCGCGGATGCGCTTCGCGACCTCCTCAAGCTCATAGGGGAAATAGCCTGTGAAGATACCTGCCTGCATCATGAGGTGAAGTCCTCCCGGTAAGCGATTCTGTCGTCGTGTCTTTCGGCTGCCTCAGTCGATGCGGATTTCGGACAGCTTGACGGTGCGACCCTCGGCTATCGACCTGTAGCCGGCCTCGACCAAGGCCATCGTCTTGACGTTGTCGGCGACAGACAGCGCCGGCGGCGTGCCGGCCTTCAGCGCGTATTGGAGCTGTTCCATCACGCCGATGAAGGCATGCGGGAACCACATCGTGTCCCAGCTTGGCGTGACCCATACCCCGCCTGTCGTCTCGGTCGAGGCATAGGTTAGTGTCGAGGCGACGCCCTTCGGCCAGCCGATCGTGCCCTTGGCGACGCCCTTGGTGCCGTCGACGCGCCAGGCGATGTGCTGATCGTCCTGGTAGCCTTCCTGGCGCGGGCCGGACCAGACATCCTCCAGCGAGACGGCAAATACGCCGGAGGGAAAGCGGAGCGTCGACACCGTGATGCCGTCGGAATGCTGGAACTTGGTGCGTGGGTCCTTGCGCGTCAGCGTGGTGATCTCATCCGGATCGCCGAACAGGAAGCGCAGCACGTCGAGGTGGTGCACGCTCATATTGGCGAGCGTCAGCCGGTCATAGCCGGCCAGGAACGTCTGCCAGTGCGGGATCGCATGCATGTCGATCTCAGCGAAGACGATCTCGCCCAGCGCGCCGCTGTCGATGACCTGCTTCAGCACACGCATCGACTGGTCGTAGCGCATGTTCTGGTTGACCGAGAGGATCTTGCCGGCGGCCGCCGCTTCGTCGCGCAGCTTCACCGCTTCCGCGACCGAGAGCGCCAGCGGTTTTTGCGCCAGGATCGCCTTGACGTGCGGCTGCTTCAACGCGCGACGGATCAGCGCTGGCTGCTGATCGGGCGGGAAGGCAAGGTCGACGATCTCGACACGGCTGTCCCCGATCAATTGCTCCGGCGTGTCGTGGACGGTCGAAATTCCCCAGCGGGCGGCGACCTTCTCGGCATTCGCCTTTGTGCGCGAGGCGATCGCCACCACCGGGAAGCCGGCTTGCGCGTAGGCGGCGAGATGGCATTCGGCCATGATCATGCCGGCGCCGACGCAGCCGATCCGGTAGTCCTTGACTCGGACCTTCACGTCCGGCTCGAAACCCATGCTCGCCATCCATTCCTCCGTCGAGAACTGGATATAACGCCATGGTCTGGTGGTCAGCCAAGGCCGGCGCCATCATTTCCCATCAGCACCACTCGTCAGCTCGCTGCGATCAGCACGGTGCTTTCCGGCGACCAGCTGAGCATCATGGGCTCGCCTTCGGCGAGGCGCTCGGCTCCGGTGTTCTGAACGATCACCTTGAGCGTCTGGCCATCGCGGTCGACGAAATAGGTGCTGTTGTTGCCGGCGAAGATACGTTTGGAAACCCGCCCCTTGAGCGTGTTGGCATTGCCAATATCGAGCCTCGCTGCGCCAGTCGAAATCTGGATGCGCTCCGGCCGCACGGCACAACTTGCCTTGGCTCCGGCCGCCAGCGAAGGACCCGAGGCAGCAGCGATAGCTGTGCCGTCCGGCAGCCGGATCCCCGTGCGGGTCGCGGCGC
>NZ_RZSC01000878.1:0-2252 GCF_003998155.1 Mesorhizobium sp. M1E.F.Ca.ET.063.01.1.1 | reverse complement strand
GTGCCGGACCATTACACGCCACATTCGTTGCCGATGAGGTCGGAATCCCGACCGTGCTTGTGCCTGAGGCGCCAGGAACGATGTGCGCGCGGGGCGTTCTGCTCTCCGATGTCTCCCGCAGTTTTGTGAAGTCTCACGTGACATTGTTTTGCGATGCAACCTGGCGCGAGGTCCTCGATCAGGCGCAAAGGATGGTCATCGAAGCCGAGCAATGGCTGGTCAGTGAGGGCGTTCCGGAAGACCTGCGGGAGTACGTGCGCGTGATCGAGGCCCGCTATCTCGGCCAGAACTTCGAAGTTCGGGTTGAAGGAGATCTGCCGGACAAGGATTCTTTTGTGCAGGCTTTCTATCGCGTGAACGATGAAGTTTACGGGTACCACGTCGAGGACCGCCAGATCGAAATCGTCAACGCGCGCATTGAGGCGATCGGCAAGATAGCAGCGCCCCTGAGGAGGCCGCCTGCGACAACCGGAACAGTCGACGAGGCGTTTATCGGAACCCGATCGGTGCATATGGGCGAGGAAAATGGCAGCTGGGCCGAGGCCCGGATCTATGATCGCGAACGACTGCCCGTCGGCGCCACCATCGCAGGACCCGCTGTTGTCGAGGAACTCACGGCGACAACGGTTCTTCCCGCAAGCTGGACCGCAGCAGTAGACCCGTGGCGTAACCTCATCCTGACCCGGAAGGAGGCCTGAACCATGAGCGCGATCAATCCCATCGACATGGAAGTCTTCAACAATCGACTTCTTTCCATCACCGATGAGGTGATGAACACGCTGATCCGCTCCTCGTTTTCCACCAACATCAAGGAACGCAAGGACGCCTCGGTCGCGATCTTCGATCGGGAGGGAAGGCTGATCTGCCAGGCTCTCTACATTCCGATGTTGCTGTCCGGAGTGATGGGCGGTGTCGAAACCCTGCTCGAAACGCGTAAGCTCGAAAGCTTGAGGGAAGGTGACGTCTTTATCTGCAACGACGTCTATCTGGCCGGTGGCTCGCACAGCAATGACATATCGATCATCACGCCTGTCTTCCTGGATGGAAGAGTCGAGTATTTTATCGGCAACATCGGCCACCATTCCGATGTCGGCGGCGTTGTTCCGGGCTCGACCGATCACATCCTCACCAGTGTTTTTGCCGAGGGCATCCGCATCCCGCATATGCGAATAATGCGAGAAGGGGTCCTGGACGAGGAACTGCTCTCAATGATTGCGCACAACACGCGCGATCCAATGGAACGCATCCTCGACCTGAAGGTGCAGATCGCGGCGAACAATCAGGGCGCGCGGAGCCTGCGAAGACTGTCGCAGGAGCACAGTCTGGCTCGCGTTCAAAAGAGCATGGCCGACCTGCTGACCTACACCGAGCGGCGAATGCGACAGAAGCTGAGGGAATTGCCGGACGGCGAATATTCGTCGGAAGTCTATACCGATGACGAGGGAGTGCCTGGTCCGTGCAAAAGAATCTGCCTGACGGTCCGGATCCAGGACGGCGGCGTCACGCTCGATTTCGCGGGAAGCGACCGGCAGGCCAAGGGTTCGATCAATATGGGGCGGTATCCGCTGCTGGCCGCGGTTTTCTGCGGCATCAACATGATGGTGGACCCGACCATCCCGGCCAATTTCGGCATGTTCCAGCCGGTCCGCATCGAAGCTCCCAAGGGCACCATCGTCAATCCCGAATTCCCCGCCGCGGTCGGCAACAGGGAATACACGGCTCAACGCGTCGTGCGTGCGATCACATTGGCGTTCGCACAAGTGTTGCCGCGGGAGCGGGCTGTCGCACCCTCCGCGGATATCAACACGGGGATGGCCTTCTACGGCAGGCGCAGGTCCGGCGAGCCCTTCGTTTACGTCGAAGCCGTCGCCGGCGGTGTCGGTGCGACGCTCCATAAGGACGGCATGCATGGCACGCAGGTTGGCATCACGAACACTTCGAACACGCCAGCAGAGGCCCTGGAGATCGAGTTCCCGCTGATCGTGCGCGAGTACGGCCTGGCCAGTGATACGGCGGGGCCGGGACGAACCCAAGGCGGAGCCGCGATCATCCGCGATATCGGTGCACTGGTCGATGGTGTCTCGGTCTCGACCAAAGCTGACGGCAAGAAGAGCCCGGCGCCAGGCATATTTGGCGGCGGGGAGGGCGGTCGAGCCTCGCTCGAATATCATCGCGCCGACGGCACGATCGAAGAAATCGAGATGTTTGTGGTCGACCGGATCATGGCCAAAGGCGAGGCGGCTCGCCTGATT
>NZ_RZSC01000877.1:0-2256 GCF_003998155.1 Mesorhizobium sp. M1E.F.Ca.ET.063.01.1.1 | reverse complement strand
CCGACGCCCACGCTCCCGCCACGAACGACGCGAAATCCAAGCCCGATCCGGTTCATCGGGCTTTATGGCCCCCTTCGGGGACTATCAACGACGATCGATTGATCCCACCTCGCGATGCTATCCCTGACCGTCCCAGACCCACCTTTTCTTACTCCCCCTCACTCCCACTCGATAATTTTCGACTCAACTAGACAATTGATCTAGCTGGTTTTTTTTGGTTTCAGCACTGAAAGCCGACCCGCAGACCGTCAAAATCATACAGTGCTGATTTTCAACAAGAAAAAGCCGAGCTCGAATACGGCCCGGCAAAAAGAAGGGTCAAACCTTCAGAGGGAACACAGTCCAGCGGCTTGGGAGGAAATCGCTGAACAGTTCCTTTCTCGCTTGTTTTTCATCAGCCTGCGACGAAAACAATTCCAAATCTCTGCCGCTGGCTGAAATTTCTTATGAAACCTTGGGAGCAATAGCCCGAGCCGGGTTCGAGGCACAGGCCCAAATCCGACGGACCTTAAGCCTGGTCCTGTGTCGGTTTGGTATCCCGCGGCAGATAACTGGATAGGAGCGCCAGCGCAGAAAGGATTGCACCCACCCATAGCAGCATTTCGGAATAGCGTCGTATTCCAAGGAAATGCCAATTGCTGCACAGCGCCATCGCCAGCGAGCAGCGGTCCGAAGTGTAGAGGAGACAAGGCAGCGTTCGCTCAACCGGGAAATTGGTATTCCGCATCACCTGGGCATAGACGATCGCCCACCAGAGAACGGCGATGGCGATCAGCAATATGCTGGCGATCTCCAGCCACCATGTGATGCGGGCTCGCCCATTGAGACGCGGCGCTGTCATCCGCCAAATCCCAAGGTTTCGAGCACCTGCTGCCGCAATTTCACGATACGGCTGTCGTCGCGATGCCGGGGATATGGCAGGTCGACCTCGACAACAGCCTTGATGCTGGCTGGGCGCTCTGAGAGAACGACCACGCGTTGCGACAGCAGCAAAGCCTCCTCAACGTCATGCGTGACAAGGATGACCGCGTAGCCCGCCTGTCGCCACAGCGAAAGCAGCTCCTGCTGCATGGAAAGCCGCGTCAGGGAATCCAGGCGACCCAACGGTTCGTCGAGCAGGAGCACCCGCGGATTGTTGACCAAGGCACGCGCCAGCGCCGCGCGCTGCGCCATGCCGCCTGAAAGTTGATGCGGATATGCGCCGGCGAAGCCCTCGAGCTTGACCAGTTTCAGGGCGTCGTCAATCCGGGCGCTGCTCGCCGCCAGGGTGCCCTGGGCTTGAGGACCGAGCGCGACATTGTCGCGAACCGTGCGCCAGGGAAACAGCGTCGGATCCTGAAAAACAAGCACGCGCGACGGGTCCGGCTTCTGAACCGGCGCGCCTTCCGTCAGCACCGCGCCGCGCGAGGGCTGATCGAGCCCTGCGGCCAGGCGCAGCAAAGTCGATTTCCCGCAACCGGAGGGGCCCACCAACGCGACGAACTCGCCTGGGTTAACCGCAAGGTTTACATCATGGAGCACCGGAAGCGCCTGGCCCTCGAGCTCGTAGCGATGGGAAACGCCGTGGAAATCGATGGCTGCCCGCAGACCGCGGTCATTCTGCGCGGCCGCTGCCACTGCCGCTACCATTGCACCACTCCTCTTTGCCAGGAGAGCAGCCGGTCGCGGGCGACGAACAGAAGCTTGACGAGGCCCGAGCAGATCAGCGCCATGATGATGAGCGCGGCATAGACGTTGGCGTAGGCCGAATAGGCGGTCTGAAACTGGAGGTACCAGCCGAGTCCGTATTTGGCGCCGAGCATCTCGGCCACCACCAGAACGGCGAAGGAGTAGTAGAGCCCCATGAACAGGCCGACGAAGACGTTGGGCAGCGCCGCGGGGATCGCGACGCGCAGCACCAGAAAGCGGCTGTAGGCTCCAAGCGTCCGCGCAACATCGTAGTACGCACGGTTTACGCTGTTGACCCCTGACGCGGTCAGGATCGCGACCGGGATGCCCGAGGCCAGCGCGACCAGGAAGATGCTTGCCTGAAAGGTGGTGGGGAACAGGAAGAAGGTGGCCGGTATCCAGGCGCTTGCCGGCACCGGCCCGATCAATTTGAGGATCGGCATGCCCCAGTAGGAGAAGGTCTTCGACCAGCCGAGCGCGACACCGCCGACGAAGCCGACAACGATGCCGCTGCCGAACCCGATCGACCAAAGCCGCGCCGTGTAGGCGATGCAGATCAGCAGGCGCTGCCAGTCGACGATATAGACA
>NZ_RZSC01000876.1:0-2257 GCF_003998155.1 Mesorhizobium sp. M1E.F.Ca.ET.063.01.1.1 | reverse complement strand
CTACTACATTCGCCGCGCCCTGCAGCCCTTCGCCGATCTGGTCGAGCCGTCGAGCGCCGACCTGGCCGACGCCATTCCGCAGCTTCTCGACCAGAAGCCGGCGATGATCATCATGGCCGATGTCGGCACCATTCCCGAGCAGGTCCGGCAACGGCTGGTCGACTGGGTGAACAATGGCGGCACGCTGGTGCGCTTTGCCGGCTCCCGGCTGGCCGCCGCCGGCAATGACGACGACCTCTTGCCGGTCAGGTTGCGCAGCGGCGAGCGTGCGCTGGGTGGCGCGCTGTCCTGGACGACGCCGCAGCAGGTCACCGAATTCCCGAAGAACGGCCCGTTCGCCGATCTCGCGCCGCCAACCGAGGTGACGGTCAGCCGGCAGGTGCTCGCCGAACCCACGCCCGACATCGTCGAGCGCACCTGGGCGACGCTGGCCGACGGCACGCCGCTGGTGACAGGTATGAAGAAGGGCAAGGGCACGCTCGTGCTCTTCCACGTTACACCCGAAGCGACCTGGTCGAACCTGCCGATCTCCGGCAGCTTCGTCGAGATGCTGAGGCGCATCGTGCAACTGTCGCGCAACCAGGGCGCGGCGGTCGCCAATGCCGAGGCCACGGCCGCATCGCTGGCGCCCTATCGCATGATCGGCGCCGACGGCGCGCTGGTGCCGCCGACGCCCGATGCGCGGCCGCTCGTGCCGGGCGCCGGGCCGTTGCCGGTGACCCTGGAAAACCCGCCCGGCCTCTACGGCTCGGAGACAGGCGTCTTCGCCCATAACCTGCTCAATGCCTCCAGCACGTTCACACCGCTTGCCCGGCCGCAGATCTCGCTGCCGGTGACCGCCATCCCCTACGCCTTCGACGAATCGGAGAATCTGAAAGGTCCGCTGGTCACGCTGGCCCTCCTGCTGATGCTGCTCGACACGCTTGCCGTCTTGTGGATGGGCGGGCTGTTGTCGCGCCGGCCGCGACGCGCCGCGGCGACCGCTGCTGCCGTGCTGATCGTGCTTGGCGGGCTCTTCGGCCATACCGATCTTGCCCGCGCGGACGATTCGAAGCCCGGCGACTCCCAGGCTATCGAGGATATTTCGAAAACCCGCATCGCCTATGTGATCACCGGCGAGCCCGGCGTCGATTCGATCAGCCGCGCCGGACTCGAGGGCCTGACCCGCTTCCTGGTCGAGAAGACGGCGCTGGAGCCCGGCCCGCCGGCCGGCGTCGACATCGCCAAGGATGAGTTGACCTTCTATCCGCTGATCTATTGGCCGATCGACGCCACCGCGCCGATGCCGAGCGAAGCGGCGATCGCCCGCATCGACGCCTACATGCAGCAGGGCGGAACGGTTCTCTTCGACACGCGCGACCAGTTCTCCAACGGCATCGACGCGGGCTCGGCAAGCCCCGCCACCGAACGGCTGCGCGACATCCTCGCCAATCTCAACGTGCCGCCGCTGGAGCCCGTGCCGTCGGACCATGTGCTGACGAAATCCTTCTTCATCCTTCCGGAGTTTCCGGGCCGGTTCAACGGCAGCCCGCTCTGGGTTGAGGCCTCGCTCGACGCCAGTAATACCGAGAACCGTCCGGTGCGCACCGGCGACGGCGTTTCGCCGATCATGATCACCGCCAACGATTTCGCCGGCGCCTGGGCCGTCGACGAGAACGGCGACCCGATGCTGCCGACCGTGCCGCCGGATCCGATGCAGCGCGTCTACGCGCTGCGCGCCGGCGTCAACATCATGATGTACATGCTGACCGGCAACTACAAATCCGACCAGGTCCATGTGCCCATCCTGCTCGAACGGCTGGGGCAGTAGTTCATGAACTGGTCGATCTCCTTCGAACCGCTCGTCTCCTGGCCGCTGTTCGGCCTTGTCATCGCGCCGCTGCTGTTGCTTGCGCTGGCCGGCCTGTGGTTCCGCCGGCGAGGCTCGTTCCTGCGCTTCATCGCCCTCGTCGCGCTCGGCGCGGCCCTCCTCAACCCGGTTTTCCTCGATGAAGAACGCGAAGCGCTGAAGAGCGTCGTTGCGGTCATCGTCGACCGCAGCCAGAGCCAGGACATCGGCGACCGCACCAAGCAGACCGACGAGGCGCTGGCCGGTCTTCAGCAGCGTCTCGGCCGCTTCAAGCAGTTTGACGTGCGCATCGTCGACGCCGGCAAGTCGGAAGTCGCCGACGAGCGCACCGAAACCAGGCTGTTCAGCGCGCTGGAGGGCGCTTTCCGCGACGTTCCGCCCTCACGCATCGGCGGCGCGGTCATGATC
>NZ_RZSC01000875.1:0-2261 GCF_003998155.1 Mesorhizobium sp. M1E.F.Ca.ET.063.01.1.1 | reverse complement strand
GGCTACGGTCTCACAAAATCTTCGGGCGAGATCGGGAGCGCCAACTCCTGTAGCCTATTCCCTGGAAAAAGCCGGCCTCCGCGCCGGTTTTTTTGTGCTCGATTTTTTCCTCCGTTCAGACTCATTCGGCATGATTGCAAGGCTGAGCGTACAAAGTAAAGTATCAAAAATCCGCGAGCGGATCGTTGAGATCGCCGCCTGACAAGCAAGAATCGCGCCGGGATGCCTGGCGTTCGATTTCTTACGGTTTGCCCGAAGCCGCCCCATGGCGCGTCAAGCTATCGATCTGAGGCGCTGAGTAGCTGGGCGATCTGAATGACGCCCCGCTGTTTGCGGGGCGCCATTCGGTGTTTGTCAGTCGCCGTTGCGACGGTTCGGCCGAGACCAGATGAGGCTGTAGCTCTGACCGCCTTCGTCGGCGACGAGGTTGGCGTAGATTGGGGCGGTGAAGCTCGGATCGTCGAGCTTGAGGCCCAGATAGGCGCGGCCCTCGTTGGACTTTTTGGACCAACCGGCACCGAACTCGACTCGACCAACGAGCACGCGGTGGCTGGGTGCGTTTTCGCCGCTGGCGCGCCTATCGGGGACGATCCGGACCTTCTTGGCCTGGAGGGAAAGCGTGACGATCTCGCCATTGTATTCTTCGCCGGCTAAATTTAGCTGGAAGTTGCCGATAGTAGCCATGTTCGTGTGCTCCTGACTTGTTTGTCCGAAGCCGCCCTGTGCGGCCTCGATAGCGGTCGTGAGACGACGGTCCGGCCGACTGCATCCACTGGGCCGCAGCGGAGCGGAGGACGGCGGAAGCCGAGCTTGTTGTCCCGCGAGGAATGCGGCGAAGCCGCAGGGGAAGAAGGTCGGCGAAGCCGTTGCAGGCAAAACGCCGGACCGGCGTCAGACCAATCTTAAGAAAGGCCGTTCAGGGAAGGTCCGGGCATCCGTTCCAGAAGAACGATACTGGAGATATCGGAATGTCCGCCATGCATCCGGCACAAGCGGCACGATCGATGCCCCCACGAAACCAGAGGCACGAGGTCTAGGCCCTGTCCGGTCCCCGCTCAAACGGCCGCACATGATCCCGCCACGCCGCCAAAGGTTCAGGCGATGAGAGCAGTTTAGATGACGACGATTAACCCCGCAAAAGGGGTGGTTCCGGGGGTCTGATAGGCTCGGGGCGGAATTGCCGCGCGCTTACGTCGTGACGGTCCGACGCGTGCGCCTTCGATCATGCACAGTGCGGCGACGAGCTTGGTGGCCACAGCGGTGATCATGACCTTCCTGAAGCGACCGCGCCGCACCCATAACCGCAATGAATCGGTCGAGCCGGTTGGATTCGAAGAACTCGTTAGACGCCGCTTGCAAGCCAAGTGAGACTGCGGCCATGGAAAACGAAGAGGCAGGGTCCGTTCATCTTCGACGCATCGACCCATCGCAGAACATGCGGCGGTTTTATATGGTTGCGATCCAACCGACCTTGTTCGGAGGAGCAGCCGTCATTCGCAACTGGGGCCGCATCGGGACCAGCGGCAAGTCGATGATGGAAACCTTCGATAGCCAAGACAGTGCGGCCACCGCATCAATGAAGCTACAGCGTGCCAAGCGCCGACGCGGATATCGCGACTGTGATCCGGACTAGCGGCTGGCGACATCGCGCAAAAGATCGCAGGCCCGAAAGGCCAACTCGATGCCTAGGCGGCCAGCCGCTCCCTGTTTTCCGGAATTACCGGCGATGATGGAGAGTCTTCCGCTCTTGTCCGCGATCGGTGATGCCCCAAGCTTAGCTACAACCCAACCTGTCCCTACGCGCGCCGCTTTTGCAGGCGGCGATCCACTGCATGGCGGAGATTGGATCTTCTAGGATGGCGACCTGCCTGGCGAAATCGATAAAAGCATGGTGTGCGGCGCTTAACTGTTTGTGCCCATCCTCTGCGTCATAGCAGGCCTGAAGGGCGGTCTGGTGGATCAGATCTCTTTGATCCTCGGGCCAGTCGCTGAGGAAATCGATGGCGTCCGCGAGGCTCGCAATCTCTTGCACGATATAGGCCGCACGCTTCACGAAAATGGGGCTGCCGAAATCCTCCGCATCCATGCGCTCCTCCCAGTTCGCGAACCACCGCTTTGGACGAGCATTCCGCCCGGCAACCATCGCAAATGTGCTGTCCGGACCGAGACGGTTCAAGGGGCGGATGGAAGATTTCTCGTTGGCGCAGGTGCCCTGGGGGACGGTGGTAGGATCAGAGCATCAAACGTGCGTAGCAGAATGT
>NZ_RZSC01000874.1:0-2274 GCF_003998155.1 Mesorhizobium sp. M1E.F.Ca.ET.063.01.1.1 | reverse complement strand
GGACTGGATGGCGAGCCGATCGACCAGCCCGGCATCCTCGCCTCGATCGGCACGTACACCGGCACGCTCATCAACGCCGGCGCCTTCATCGTCGTCGTGTTCCTTGTCGCCTTCTTCGGCCTTCGGCCGATGGCCGCCGCGCTGACGGCATCGGCGAAGCCCGCAGCCATCGCCGGCCCCAGCTTCGACGATGTCCAGCGCTCGCTGCCGACGCCCGACGCGCCGGTGGCTGCGATCGCTTCCGATACGCCGGTCGGCGCCTTGCCCGACGCTCGCCCGGGCTCCACCCCGCTCGACGACCTGCGTCAGAAGATCAGGCCAGCGCCGCAGGAACGGCTGGCGCGCATGGTCGACCTCAACGAGGAGCGCACCGCACAGATCCTGCGCAAATGGGCGGCCGCCCCGGAAGCGGCGGCTTAAGCCATGGCTTCGGGAGCCCTTTTCGATCTCCTGCCCGATTTCGGCCCGCGCGCGCCGCGCACCGGCCAGCCGCCGGCGGCGCAGAACGTCGAGCCCAAGCCGGAGGCATCCCCGCCGCAAGCCGACATTGGCGCTTTGATCGCCGAGGCGGTGGCCGACGCGGAAGCAGCACTCGAAGCCCGCCTCACGGCCGCCCATCAGGCGGCGCTGGAGGCCGAGCGCCAGGCCAATGACGATGCGGCGAAAGCGTTCCTGGAAAGCTTCGGCGGCGATCTCGGCGCGGCGGTCACGACGCGGATCGATGCCATGGAGGCGCGTGTTGCCGAGATCACCGCCGCCACCATCGCCCGCATCATGGGCGGCATCGTCAGCGAAGAGCTGCAAAAGCGTTCGCTCGACGCCCTCACCCGCACCATCGGCGCCGCGGTCGCCGACAGCGAGGCCGTGCGGATCGGCGTGCGCGGGCCGCTGTCGCTGTTCGAGCCGCTGAAGGCGGCACTTGGGGACCGCGCGGCCAATCTCGATTTCACCGAAGCCCCGGGCTTCGACCTGACCGTGACCATCGATGAAACGGTGTTCGAGACGCGTATCGCCGAATGGTCGGCTTCCCTGTCGGAGGTCCTGTCATGAGCGCCATCGACCACGGCGAGGCCAGGCACGAGATCATCATCGTCAAGCGCAACCACGACGGTCATGACGACGACCATCATGGCGGCGTCTGGAAGATCGCCTTTGCCGACTTCATGACGGCGATGATGTGCTTCTTTCTCGTCATGTGGCTGATCAACGCCGCCAACGAGCAGACCAAGGCGGCGGTCGCCAGCTACTTCAATCCGGTCGAGCTGATCGACCGCAACTCCAGCCGCAAGGGTCTCGAGGATCTCGGCGACGGCCCGAGCAAGGTTGGTCTCACCGCCGACAACCCGCAGGATGGCGCCAGCAAGGCCGGCGAGAACGGCAAGGGCGGCGCCGGCTCCTCCGACCGCAGGCAGACCAAGGAAGCCTCGCAGAAGTCCGACCTTTCCGACGAGCACCTGTTTGCCGACCCGTACGCCGTGCTTGCCGAGATCGCCACCGATACCGGCGTCATGCAGAATGTCAGCGCCAAGGGTGAAGGCGGTGTTCAGAACGCCGGTCCGGCGACCGGCGCTTCCGGCGGCGAATCCTATCGCGACCCTTTCGCGCCGGATTTCTGGTCGCAGCAGGTGGCGACACCTGGCGCCGAAGCCAGCGCGGAACGCAAGAAGATCGAAGGCGATCCGGCCAAGCCCGGCGAAAAAGTCGCCGAAACCGAGGTACCGAAGGTCAAGGCGGCTCCGCCGGCGCCGCCGCGCCTGGAAGCCCCACTCGAACCGATGGCAACGCCCGAGAAACCCGATACCAAGATGGCTGCCGGATCGGCCGATGCGAAGGCCGGGAAAGCCGCGCGCCAGGAGATCAAGGTCGAGAAGGCTGAAAGCGGAAAAGCGGAAGCCGAAAAAGCCGGAGATGAAGCCAAATCCGAAGCCGCGAAGGCTGGATCGGCGAAGGCGGAGACGGCGAAGGCAGAGCCGGAGCAGACACCAGACCAAGGCGTAAAGGCCCCGAGCAGCACCGCCCTCAAGGCCGCCGCCGAAATCAAGCAGGAGCTGGCCAAGGCCTTCGCGCCGGGTGAAAAGCTGGCCGAGGGCGTCTCCGTCGAGGCCACCGACAAGGGCGTCGTCATCTCGATCACCGATCAGCTCGACTTCGGCATGTTCGAGATCGGTTCGGCCTTGCCGCGCCGCGAGCTGGTGCTGGCGATGGAGAAGATCGGGCACATCATCAACGAGAAGAAGGGCACCATCACCATCGGCGGCCATACCGACGCGCGGC
>NZ_RZSC01000873.1:0-2274 GCF_003998155.1 Mesorhizobium sp. M1E.F.Ca.ET.063.01.1.1 | reverse complement strand
GCCCCACGGATCGATCATGCGCGTCGTGCCGGATTCCTTCTGCAGGATGAGCTGCGTGTTGCGGGCGATCCGCGCCGAATGATCGGTCGGCAGCGCCATCGCCTCGTCGAAGGAATTGGTGTGCAGCGACTGGGTATGCCCCTGCGTCGCCGCCATCGCCTCGATCATCGTGCGGGTGATGTTGTTGTAGGGGTCCTGCGCCGTCAGCGACCATCCGGAAGTCTGGCAATGGGTGCGCAGCGACAGCGAGCGATCGTCCTTCGGCGAAAAATTCTTCTTCATCAGGCTCGACCAGAGCAGCCGCGCGGCCCTGAGCTTGGCGACCTCCATGAAGAAGTTCATGCCGATCGCCCAGAAGAAGGAGAGACGCGGCGCGAAGCGGTCGATGTCGAGCCCGGCGGCGACGCCGGCGCGGGCATATTCGATACCGTCGGCAATCGTGTAGGCGAGCTCGAGATCGGCCGTCGCGCCGGCTTCCTGCATGTGATAGCCGGAGATCGAGATCGAATTGAACTTCGGCATATGCCGCGAGGTGTAGGCAAAAATGTCCGACACGATCCGCATCGATGGCTTCGGCGGATAGATATAGGTGTTGCGGACCATGAACTCCTTCAGGATATCGTTCTGAATGGTTCCCGCTAAGTCCTTTTGCGCGACACCCTGTTCCTCGGCCGCAACGATGTAGAGCGCCATGATCGGCAGCACGGCGCCGTTCATCGTCATCGACACCGTCATTTCGCCCAGCGGAATGCCGTCGAAGAGCTGGCGCATGTCGAGGATGGAATCGATCGCCACGCCGGCCATGCCGACATCGCCGGCAACGCGCGGATGGTCGCTGTCATAGCCGCGATGGGTGGCGAGGTCGAAGGCGACCGAAAGCCCCTTCTGGCCGGCGGCAAGATTGCGCCGGTAGAAAGCGTTGGATTCCTCTGCCGTGGAGAAGCCGGCATATTGCCGGATGGTCCAAGGCTGCTGGACATACATGGTCGGATAGGGGCCGCGCACGAAGGGCGGCAGGCCGGGATAGGTGTCGAGGTTGGCGAGGCCCTTGAGGTCGCCCTGCGTATAGAGATGCTTGACCGCGATGCCTTCCGGCGTCATCCGCTGGCCCTTGAGATCGACCGGTATGCGGCGCGGCGCCGACCAGCCGATCTGGCTGAAATCCGGGATCATGATCCGGCTCCGATAGACTGATCGATACGCACTGGAAACAGCGGCTCGCACACGGCCACGCCTTCCGTCAGCGCAGGCCGACGCTCGGCCTTCAATATCTCGACCGGGCGCTCGCTGCCGGCACGGAACAGGGTGGTGCCGATGATCGAGCGCGTCCCGGTCCGGTATGCGGCATTGCGCTTCGCGGCGGCCGTCTGCACGCGGTTCTGGATATAGCCTTGCTGCAGGCTGTCGAGCACGCCGCCCTCGGCTTCGATGCGCTGGAATTCCTCCCAGGCCGCGGCGCAAAGATCCTCGGTCAGCGCCTCGACCGCGCCGGAGCCGTTGGCGGGGTCGGCGACATGGTGGAGATGGCTTTCATGCGCCATGATCAACTGCGCGTTGCGGGCGACCCGCCGCGCGAAGCCGGCCGGCAATCCATGCGCGATGGTGTGCGGCAGGATCGAGATCGAATCGGCGCCGCCGCTTGCCGCCGCGAAAGCGGCGATCGCCGTGCGCAGGATGTTGGTCTCGGGGTCCGCCATTGCCATCATGCGATAGGAGGTCTCGGCGTGGACGTTTGCCGTCGAGGCCGGGATAGAGCAGGCCTCCTGGATGCGCGCCCAGAGCTTGCGCAACGCCCGCACCTTGGCCATCGACAGGAACTGGTCCTGGTCGACGCTGAGCGCGAAGCCGATATAGGGCGCGGCATAGACCAGCGGCTGACGCGCCTTCTCGAACATCCTGAGATAGGAGACGGCGGACGCCATCATCGTGCCGAGCTCCTGCGCCTCGGTGGCGCCGGCATTGTGGAAAACACGGCCGTCGGCTTCGAGCAGCGCGCCCGGCACGCCCATCGAGAAGAAATGCGCCAGCGACTGCGGCATCGATTCCTGCAGCGCCTCGATCGAGGTGCGCAGCCGCCCGGTGCCGGCGAAGATCGCCGCCGGGTCGATGCCGAAGGAAAGGTTGAGCTTCGTCGGATCGGAGCGGCGCCGGGTCAGGAAGGCAAGCAGCCAGTCGGCCACGGCGCGGCTCCAGGGATGCGCGTCGATGCGGACCTGCACACGGTTGAGCGGCACGCCGTCGAGCACCGTCTCCAGCGCTTCCGCGGTTCTGGGC
>NZ_RZSC01000872.1:0-2277 GCF_003998155.1 Mesorhizobium sp. M1E.F.Ca.ET.063.01.1.1 | reverse complement strand
CCATATCGTACTGGAACGCCTTGATGCCGAGCGGCTCCTGGCCGCTGAGGGCATCGATGCCGCCCTGCGGCATCGAGAACGGATTGTGGGCGAAGTCGATCTTGTTCTCGTCCTCGTTCCATTCGAAGAACGGGAAGTCGACGATCCAGCACAGCTCGAAGCGGTCGCGGTCGACGAGGTTCAGTTCCTCGCCGGCGCGCGTGCGCGCCGCGCCCGCGAAGGCGACGAACTTTTTCGGATCGCCGGCGACGAAGAAGGCGGCATCGCCATCGGCAAGGCTGAGCTGCTGGCGGATCGCCTCGGTGCGCTCCTCGCCGATGTTCTTGGCGATCGGGCCGGCGCCTTCGAGCTTGTCTCCCTCCTTGCGCCAGAAGATGTAGCCGAGGCCCGGCTGGCCTTCGCTCTGCGCCCAGGAGTTCATGCGGTCGCAGAAGGCGCGGCTGCCGCCGGTCCTGGCCGGGATAGCCCACACCTCGGCCTTCGCATCATTGGCCAGGATGCTGGCGAAGACCTTGAAGCCGGAATCGCGAAAATGATCCGAGACCGCCTGGATCTCGATCGGATTGCGCAGGTCCGGCTTGTCGGTGCCGTAAGTCCGCATCGCCACGTCAAAGGGGATACGGCGGAATTCCTGGGTCACCGGCTTGCCAGCGGCAAAGGTCTCGAAGACGCCGCGAAGCACCGGCTCCATGGTGGAGAGCACGTCATCCTGCTCGACGAAGCTCATCTCGAGATCGAGCTGGTAGAACTCGCCGGGCAGGCGGTCGGCGCGCGGGTCCTCGTCGCGGAAGCAGGGCGCGATCTGGAAATAACGGTCGAAGCCGGAGACCATGATCAGCTGCTTGTACTGCTGCGGCGCCTGCGGCAGGGCGTAGAAGGTGCCGGGATTGATGCGCGACGGCACCAGGAAGTCGCGCGCTCCCTCCGGCGAGGAGGCGGTGAGGATGGGCGTCGAGAATTCGGTGAAACCGACCTCGTCCATGCGCTTGCGCATCTCGGCGATGATCTTCGTGCGCGCCACGATGTTCTTGTGCAGCGTCTCGCGACGCAGGTCGAGGAAGCGGTATTTCAGACGGATGTCTTCCGGATAGTCCGGCTCGCCGAAGACCGGGAGCGGCAATTCCTTGGCCGCCGAGAGCACCTCGATCTCGCGCGCGAACACCTCGACCTCGCCGGTCGGCAGGTTGGGGTTCACCGTCTCCGGCAGGCGCGCCTTGACCTCGCCGTCGACGCGGATCACCCATTCGCCACGCACGGTCTCGGCGATCTTGAAGGCCGGTGAATCCGGATCGGCGACGATCTGGGTCAGACCGTAATGGTCGCGCATGTCGATGAAGAGCAGCCCGCCATGGTCGCGCACGCGATGCACCCAGCCCGACAGGCGTACGGAATTGCCGACGTCGCTCTTTCTCAATTGGGCACAGGTGTGGCTGCGGTAACGATGCATTGTCATTGGTGGAGTCCGGAATTGCGGGCGAAAGCCCGGCTCGAAAATTGGCGCGAAAAGCGCATGAGAGGCCGGCTTTGTCAAGGCAAGCGGTCACACAGGGCAAGCGGCCATACAGGCTGGCGACTTTGGGCGTTCACGCGAAGCGGATTTCAGCGCCCTGCCGCTGGAAATCGGCGAGGATGGCGGCGGGCGCCGTTCTTTCCACCACCAGATGGCGGATCGCGTCGGGTGCGGCGACACGATACGGCGCGGCAGTGGCGAGTTTGTCGTTGGTAGCGGCAATGACGATGCCGGCGCTGTTTTTCGCCATGGCGCGCTTCACCTCGGCTTCGGCCGAATCGAAAGCCGTGACGCCGCGCGAGGCATCAAGGCCGCAGGAGCCGAGGAAGAACAGATCCGCGCCGAGTTGCGCCACGGCGGTCAGCGTGTCGCCGCCGACGCAGGTGCCGAGGTCGCGGACGTACCGGCCGCCGAGCACGATCAGCTCGACCAGGGGAAGATCGGCGAGAGCCGTTGCCACGCCCAGCGAATTGGTGGCTACCGTCAGCTCGATGTCGCGCGGGATCGCCCTGGCGATCGCCTCATTGGTCGTGCCGCCGTCGATGAACAGGGTCTGGCCGGCGACGAGCACGCCTACCGCAGCCTTGGCCAGGCGCAGCTTCTCCTCGACCGCATGGCTGCTGCGCTGGCTGATCGTTGCCGCGGCGAACGGCGCCAAAGTGACCGCTCCGCCATAGACGCGACGCAACTGGCCGGCCTTGGCGAGTTCCCGCAGATCGCGCCGCACCGTGTCTTCCGAGACGCCGAAGCGGCTGGCGCGCTCGCCC
>NZ_RZSC01000871.1:0-2280 GCF_003998155.1 Mesorhizobium sp. M1E.F.Ca.ET.063.01.1.1 | reverse complement strand
CATTTCCCCAAAGGCCTCTGCCGCTCGCTGCTCAAGACCGCGCCCTCCATCTACACCCAGCATGCGCGCAATCCCGAGCGCTCGGTGCAGATCGGCGGCAATGCGACGGTGTTCGCGCCGGTCTACGGCCCGCCCTTCGTGCGCGACCTCGACGGCAACCGCCGCTACGCGACGCTCGAGGATTTCCAGAATTTCGTGAAGCTCGCCTATATGGCGCCGTCGATCCACCATTCGGGCGGCACGGTGTGCGAGCCGGTCGACGTGCCGGTCAACAAGCGGCATCTCGATATGGTCTATTCGCACATCCGCTATTCGGACAAACCGTTCATGGGCTCGGTCACCGCGCCAGAGCGGGCGGAAGACACCGTTGCCATGGCCAAGATCGTGTTCGGCGACGACTTCGTCGAGAACAACACGGTGCTGACCAGCCTGATCAACGCCAACTCGCCGATGGTGTTCGACGAGACCATGCTCGGGGCGCTGAAGGTCTACTCGCGCCACAACCAGGCCTGCATCGTCACGCCTTTCATCCTGGCCGGCGCGATGAGCCCGGTGACGGTCGCCGGCACGCTGACGCAGGTGCTGGCCGAGGTGCTCGCCGGCGCCTCGTTCACGCAGCTCATCCGCCCCGGCGCGCCGGTGCTGTTCGGTACCTTCGCCTCGTCCATCTCGATGCAGTCGGGCGCGCCGACCTTCGGCACGCCGGAGCCGTCGCTGGTCTCCTATGGCGCCGCACAGCTCGCCCGCCGTCTCGGCCTGCCGTTCCGCACCGGCGGCTCGCTCTGCGCCTCCAAGATTCCCGATGCGCAGGCGGCCTATGAGAGCGCCAACACGCTGAACTCGACGATCCTTGCCGGCACCAATTTCGTGCTGCATTCGGCCGGCTGGCTCGAGGGCGGCCTCGCCTCCTGCTACGAAAAGTTCATGATGGACATCGACCAGCTCGGCATGCAGCAGAAGTTTTCGGAAGGTGTCGACCTGTCGGAAAACGGCCAGGCGATGGATGCCATCCGCCAGGTCGGCCCGGGAAGCCATTATCTCGGCTGCGACCACACCCAGGCGAATTTCCAGACCGCCTTCTACCGCTCCAACGTCGCCGATAACAATTCCTATGAGCAGTGGCTGGCCGAAGGCCAGAAGACGGCGCCGCAGCGCGCCAACGAGCTCGCCCGCCGCTGGCTGGAAAGCTACGAGGCGCCCCATCTCGATCCGGCGATCGACGAGGCGCTGAAGGACTTCATCGCCAGGAAGAAGGGCTCGATGCCCGACGCCTTCACTTGAAAGGAGCCCGAGTCAGGCGGGGCTAAAGTCGCCAACATCATTCACAAGGAAGTCTGGCGGAGCGCGTTCTCCGACCCGGACCGGAAGGGATGATTTTTTCGCCCGGCACGATTGAAGGGGTCGCGGCCGCGCTTGCCGCCCATGGCCTGATCCCTCGCGGTGGCTTCCGCTTCGCAAGCGACGAAGCCGCGCCTGCCGGACTTTCCGGTGCGCCCGCCAAGTCCGTCCTCCTGGTCGGGCAGGCGGGCGCGGCACCCTGGCCGCATTTCCAGCGCTGGCTCGAGGGGCAATCGCAACCCATCGCCAATCCCCTAGACACGTGGTCGCGCGAAGTGATCGGCGCGGTCGCGCAAGAATTCGATGCCCGCGCCGTGTCGCCCTCCGATCGGCCCTATCTGCCGTTCCAGCAATGGGCGATGCGGGCGGAGGGCTTGAAGCCTTCGCCGCTCGGTATCCTCATGCATCCCAAATACGGGCTCTGGCATGCCTATCGCGGGGCGCTGCTGTTCGCGGCCGAGATTTTCCTCCCTGAACCTCACAAAACGATTCATCTTTGCGACACATGCGCCGAAAAACCCTGCATGAAATCCTGTCCGGTCGACGCCTATTCCGGGCAGGGCTTTGCCCATGATGCCTGCCTCGGCCATGTGCGCGGCCCTCGCGGTGAGCCCTGCCGGAGCGGCGGCTGCCTCGACCGCAACGCCTGTCCCTACGGCGCGAGCTTTCGCTATCCGCCCGAGGTGCAAGCCTTTCATATGGCAGCCTTCGCACGCTAACTGCGCGACCTGACAAGACCTTCCACAGACTGTGCGTGATCCGTCAGATCTCAGGGTTTCCGGCCGAAAGCCAGCCCTGCTGCATGAAAGAGCCCCATCAGCAGGGCCCCGATGAAACCCGAGACCAGTGTGACAACGGGATGGTTTGCGCTGTCGATCTGATATGCAAAGAGGGTTGCCACGACGAAGCTTGCCCAGCCGGCGATCACGTTGGGGATAGCTG
>NZ_RZSC01000870.1:0-2283 GCF_003998155.1 Mesorhizobium sp. M1E.F.Ca.ET.063.01.1.1 | reverse complement strand
GACCTTCACCTTCACCGGGTTGCTGGTGCAGGCGCAGACCAGCGTGCCGCCGGTAAAGGATGCGCTCTCCTTGGGCAGCCCATTGTCGATCTTCGGATGCAGTTTCTCGGCCATTCGTCCTTCCTCCATGTTGACCACAAGGGTCACGGGCGTTTCGGGCCCGCGGCCCAGCGGCATTGCTTCAGTAAACCACCACACTCCTGATCGACTTGCCCTCATGCATGAGGTCGAAGCCCTTGTTGATGTCCTCCAGCTTCAGCGTATGGGTGATCATCGGATCGATCTGGATCTTCTTTTCCATGTACCAGTCGACGATCCTCGGCACGTCGGTGCGGCCGCGCGCGCCGCCGAAGGCGGTGCCCATCCAGGTGCGGCCGGTGACCAGCTGGAACGGCCTGGTCGAAATCTCCTGGCCGGCGCCGGCGACGCCGATGATGACCGATTTGCCCCAGCCGCGATGCGAGGCCTCCAGCGCCTGGCGCATCACCTTGGTGTTGCCGGTGCAGTCGAAGGTGTAGTCGGCGCCGCCGATCTGGTCGGCGCCGCGCTTGGTCATGTTGACCAGATAAGGCACGATGTCGCCGTCGATCTCCTTCGGATTGACGAAATGCGTCATGCCGAACTTCTCGCCCCAGGCCTTCTTGTCGTTGTTGACATCGACGCCGATGATCATGTCGGCGCCGGCAAGGCGAAGACCCTGGATGACGTTCAAGCCGATGCCGCCGAGGCCGAAGACCACCGCGGTGGCACCCTGTTCGACCTTGGCCGTGTTGATCACCGCGCCGATGCCGGTGGTCACCCCGCAGCCGATGTAGCAGATCTTGTCGAAGGGGGCGTCGGGGTTGACCTTGGCGACCGCGATCTCCGGCAGCACGGTGAAGTTGGAGAAGGTCGAGCAGCCCATGTAATGGAACAGTTTCTCGCCATTGACCGAGAAGCGCGAGGTGCCGTCGGGCATCAGGCCTTGCCCCTGCGTGGCGCGGATGGCGGTGCACAGATTGGTCTTCCTCGACAGGCAGGACGGGCACTGCCGGCATTCGGGCGTGTAGAGCGGGATGACATGGTCGCCCTTCCTGACCGAGGTCACGCCCTTGCCGACATCGATGACGATGCCGGCGCCCTCATGGCCGAGGATGGCCGGAAAGATGCCTTCCGGATCGGCGCCCGAGAGCGTGAACTCGTCGGTGTGGCAGATGCCGGTCGCCTTCACCTCGACCAGGACCTCGCCCTCGCGCGGCCCTTCGAGGTCCACCTCCATGATCTCAAGCGGCTTTCCGGCACCAACAGCGACTGCGGCACGCGTTTTCATGAGGCATTCCTCCCAAGGCTATCGACGAATTTCATATTCCGGCGGGCTTAAGGCCTGCCTCGCAACAAAATGTCCGTTTCCTGGTTGCCGTGAGGTCGCGATAATCGAACGATCCATCTCATAAGTCTATTCTACCAAGGTCCTCCACCCCACCCGCCTCAAGGCAGCCCGCTATGGTAGTGTGCTGAGAGTTCTGCACTTTCCGCGCAGTTTCCCGGAAGCCGTGACGCCGACCTCCTTGCCGCGGGAATAGGACTAAAGCAGAGCCAGGACGTCTGCCCACGAGGTTGATAAATCCCGCAGCTTCACTAAGCTCGCCTTGGGGCACCTTGGCTTCGCGCTAGTCCGGCAACGACCGAGCAAGCGCAAGAAGTGGTAATTTTGTCGATGACAAGTGCGGTGCCGGGCACCTTGGTGGCCTTTTTGTGCTTTCTGTCCCTGACCGCAGGCGCGTTGGCCCAGCAACCGACCTTGCAGCCGGCGGGCGCTATCAAGCCGCAAAGCAAGACAACCGAAATCAAGATAGGCTATTTACGGGCCTACGCGCCGCGACTGACGCTTTCCCTGCTCGATGCGCCGCCGCGCGACGAAGGTGTCGCCGGCGCCAATGTCGCCATCGGCGACAACAATACGACGGGCAAGTTCATCAATCAGAAATTCAGCCTCGACGTCACCGAGATAAAGCCGGAATCCGATGCGGTTCAGGCATTCGACGACCTGATCGCCAAAGGCGACCGCTATGTTGTTGCGGACCTCTCGGCCAAGCAGTTGCTGTCGATCGCCGACATCGCTCGCGACAAAGGTGTGCTGATATTCAACATCGGCGCCACCGACGACAGTCTGCGCGAGGAGGACTGCCGCATAAATGTCTTCCACATCGCGCCGACGCGAAGCATGCTCGCCGACGCGCTGGCGCAGTATCTCATGGTCAAGAAATGGCCGAACTGGGCGCTGCTCTACGGTTCGCATGAGCA
>NZ_RZSC01000086.1:0-14164 GCF_003998155.1 Mesorhizobium sp. M1E.F.Ca.ET.063.01.1.1 | reverse complement strand
GCTAGGCTCGGCCTCGGCGTCGAGCACCGGCGAGCGCGTGTCGGGCAGGGCCTCGGTCGATTCGTCGATCAACGCGGAGGCGCCGGAGGGCGAAAGCGGCCGCGGCAGGTCCTCATAGGGCGGCAGCGGCCGGAACAGGTTTTCCGGCAACGGCTCCGCATGCTCGAATGGCGCTGCCTTCTCGCCCTCGGTCAACGCCATGGGCGGCAGCTTCGTCATATGGAAGCGATGCACGGCCACATCGGCCGTCGCCGGATGCCGGCGCTCCACGCTTTCCGGCGCGCCCAGCAGCGCCCGGCTGACGATCGAATGCCAGGTGCCGGTGCTGGGTTGCCGCTTGCCGTGATAGCCGCAGACGATCAGCCGGTCCTCGGCGCGCGTCATGCCGACATAAAGCAGCCGCCGGTATTCATCGTCGGCAAGCTCCCGCGCCCGCGCCGAGGCCGCCCGCGAAACGCCATTGGCGACGTCGCTGGCCGAGCGCCAGAGATAGCCCTTGCCCTTCCAATGTTGGCCCGAGCCTTCGAAGGCCATCAGTCGCGGCAGATGCTGGTCGTTGAATGGCGCCGAGCCGCCATCGACCAGGAAAACCACCGGCGCCTCCAGGCCTTTCGCGGCATGCACGGTCATGACGCGCACCTCGTCGCGCGTCTGGTCCATCTCGCGCTTGATCTCGGGGCCGCTGTTTTCCAGCGTCGAGAGGAAGGATTCCAGCCCCGGCAGGCCGGTGCGTTCCTCGGTCAGGCAGAAGCTCAGGAACTCGTCGAGGATGTCGCCGGCTTCCGGCCCGAGTCGCGCCTTCATCCTGCGGCGCACGTGGTCGCGCGCCAGCACAGCGGCATAGAATTCGAACACCGGCTTGAAGGCCACCTCGTTCGCCCAGCCATCGAGCCGGCTGACGATCGCGGACAGAGCCTCGTCTGCGGCCGCACGCTGCCTAAGCGATGCGATCAATGACTGGCCGGGCGGCCGCTCGCCGGCGAGCGCCAGCAGGGTCTCCTCGGAGACATCGAAGATCGGACTGCGCAGCACCGCGGCCAGGGACAGGTCGTCCTCCGGCTGGATCAGGAAATGGCCGAGCGCGATAAGATCCTGCACGGCGATATGGCCGGGCAGGCTAAGTCTATCGGCGCCGGCCACCGGGATCTGCCGGTTTTTCAGGCTGCGCGACAGCGCATGCACGAAGCGGTCACGCTTGCGCACCAGAACCAGGATGTCGCCGGCCGTCACCTTCCTTCCCTTGCCTTCGATGACCTCGCCGTTGCGCAGCCAGTCCTGGATGGTCGCCGCCACATGCTCCGCCACGCGCACGGCCGGCGCGCTGGCATGGTTGACCGGCAGGGTCCAGTCGTCGGGCTCCTCGACCGCATCAGCGCCGATCGAAGGCCACACCTCGACATAGCCCGGCGCGTCGGTGCGGATCGCCTTGTGGCTGAGCGGATCGGGGTCGTGGCTGATGCCGCGCCGCACACCTGGCTCGGCAAAGACGCAGTCGACGGCGGCAAGCACGTCGTCGCTCGAGCGGAACGACCAGGTGAGCTTGAGGTCGGCGAAGGCGGCCTCGGCGTCGCGCACGCGCCCGGCAAACAGAAGCCGGCTCTCGGCGAAGGAATCGGGCGCGGCTCCTTGAAAGGAATAGATCGACTGCTTTTCGTCGCCGACCGCGAACACCGTGCGCTTGACCGCCTCGCGCTGGCCGAGCCCGGCGAAGAACTCTTCCGTCAGCTTCTTCACCACTTCCCATTGATCGGGACTGGTGTCCTGCGCCTCGTCGAGCAGGATGTGATCGATGCCCTGGTCGAGCTTGAACTGCACCCACGGCCCGGCATCGGGCCGAGACAAGAGACTGACCGTGCGGGTGATCAGATCGTTGAAGTCGAGGAAGCCGCGGCCGCGCTTCAACTGCTCATAACGCGCGATCAGCCAGCCGGCGACGGTGAGCGCCGCCGCCGTGCCTTCGAGCATCCGGAACAGCGCCAGCCGGTCCGATACGTCGAGAATCGCCTTGGCTGTCGCGAGATAGCGCTCGGGCAGGTCCGGCAGCCGGTCGACCAGCGCCTTCTTGAAGATCTTGGGTGGGTCGTAGGGGTCGCCGTCGGCCTTGAGAAAGGCCTTTGCCAGGAGCCGCAACCGGCGGGTCGGGTCGACTTCGGCGAATGCGCCTCGTGCATAAGGGATAACGTTGTTCAGCACTTGCCGTGCTTCGGTAGCTTCGGCGGCATGCGCGAACTCTGCGAACTGGCCGGGCGCGAAGCCCGGCAGCGGCCAGATGGAAGCGGCGGTGCCGTCGGCCGTCTGGCCGGGTCCGAAGCCGAATTCGGCGAACAGCGGCCGGAAGTCCCGGCTCTTGCCGAGCTTGGCGATGAAGCCGCGCAATTCATCGCGCTTGCCGACGATTTCGGTGAGCAGCGCGTCGAGCCCGAATTCGCCGCCGCGCTCCAGGACCGTGGCAAAGGCCTCCGCCAGGCCTTCGACGCCGGCGCCGGCGCCCGAGATCATGTCGCGGCGGGCGTCCGCGAACAGCGAGGCCTCCATCTGCGGATCGAGCATCTCGAAATGCGCGGGGATGTTGGCTTCCAGTGGGAACTGGTGCAGCACCGATTCACAGAAGGCGTGGATGGTCTGGATCTTCAGCCCACCCGGCGTTTCCAGCGCCTCGGCGAACAGCCGGCGCGCGCGGCGCATGGTGTCGCGGTCGGCGCTGCGTCCGTCGAGCGCCGCGATCCTCGCCGCAAGCTCGGTGTCGGGCAACGCGGTCCATTCCGACAGGGTCGAGAATACGCGGTTCGACATGTTGGCGGCGGCCGCGCGCGTATAGGTCAGGCACAGGATCTTCGACGGATCGGTGCCGTTGAGCAAAAGCCGGATGACGCGCTGCGCCAGCACATGCGTCTTGCCCGAGCCGGCATTGGCCGAGACCCAGGCGGAATTTTGCGGGTCGGAGGCGCGCGCCTGGCTGGCGGCGGTATCGGAGGGGATCGGATATCTCATCCTTCCGCCTCGTCTTCGCTTGCGCCACCGGCCGACCATTCGAGCACGCGGGCCAGATGATCGTAGTCGCCGTCGGCCTCGCCCTCGCGGAACGGCAGCGCGCGCGACAGATAGCCGGTCGCAGGATCGGCATAGTGGAACAGCAGCCGCTCAAGCCGCGCCCAGGCTTCCTCGGCAAGCTCGTTGGCGGTCTTCGGCTTGCGGTTGTATTCGAGGATCGATTCCTCGAACACCTCGCCGTTGGGCTTCAGCCGCACGAAGGCAAGCTGCGAGGGCTCGCAAATGCCGAGCTCCTTGAAGGCGCCGCGTCTGAGCAGCGCGCCTTCGAGCGCGAGCTGCGGCGACAAGAGCGTATGCGCCTGCGCCTTCGAAGGCGAGGAGCCGGTCTTGTAGTCGAGGATATCGGCCATGCCGCCGGCGAGCAGGTCGACGCGGTCGGCATAGCCGGAGAGCGTGACGCCCGTGCGGCCCACGACTGTCTTCTCCGCGCGCTCCTCGGCGTAACGTTTGGCGACGGCCTCGGCGCGGGTATGCTCCCATTCGATGATGTTGGCGGCCAGCTTTTCGAAGCGCGGCCACCACACGGCCTCGATGTCGGGCGGAAGCGCTGCGTCGGCAAAGCAAGCGCGGCCGGCATCGACAAGCGCCGCCAGCGCGCCCGGACTTCTAGGATCCTCGACCCGGCGCGAGAACAGGTGCAGGATTTCGTGGAACAGCGTGCCGCGTTCGGCAGCACCCGGATCGCGGATCACCGGGTCGAGCGGCATCAGGTTGAGGATGCGCCGGGCATAGACCGCATAGGGGTCGCGGCGCAGCGTCTCGATCTCGGTGACCGAGAAATGCTGCGGCCTGAGCCGCAGCGGCGGCTTTGGCTGCGGGCGGGCCGCGAACTCCTGTTTCTCGCCGGCGTCGAGCGTGCGGGCCCAGGTCAGCAGCACATCGCCGCGCCGGCCAAGCGCCGCCGCCTGATCCTCGCCGATGAAGGTAAGGATGCGCTGCAGCCAGCGCGACGGCACCGCCGGTGCGTCACCCGATCGCGCCGAGCGCGTCAGCACTACCGTTTCAGCACCCATCGCCATCTGGAAATCATGTGCCGCAAGGCCGATGCGCCGCTCCGGCGGCTCGAGGTCGATACCGGTTTTCATAAGCCGCGACATGAAGCGGTCGCTCTCCGGCTTGCGCGGCCACACGCCTTCGTTGAGCCCGCCGATGACGAGCGTGTCGACGCTCTGCAGGCGGGCCTCCAGCGCGCCCCAGATGGCGATGTTGCGGTCGGTGCCTTGCGCCGGCTTGACCGTTTCCGGCGCGATCAGCGCTTCCATCACGTCCGGCCATTCGCCCGCGGCGAAGGTGAAGGGCGAGGAGGCGGCGACCAGCCCGCGCAACAGTTCCGCAAGTTTCTCGCCGGCATCACCGGCATAGAGTTCGCTCACGCTGCCGTCGGCCGCGCGGCCCAGGCCTTCAAGCGCCACGACGCTCGCCCGTGTCAGTGTTGCGATGTCCGCATCCTTCCCGCCGCGCATTGCCGTGAGCGGGGAGAGCGCGTCGGTAAGACGGCTAAGCATACCCCGTGCCTGCTCGATGCCGCGCACGGTGAGGCGCGGAAACCAGAAAGGGTGACGACGTTCGCCGCCGAGCCCAGCGAGCCGCGCCTCGAAGAGTTCGTCGAGTGTGACGACGTCAGGTCGGCCTGTCCCCCCGCGCAGCGCCACCAGTTCGACGAGCTCGGCTGCCCTGCGCACGGCCTGGCGTTCGAGGCCGAGGCCGAGCAGCGGATGCTTGAGCAGCGACAACAGGCCCACCGGATCGCCCGGCCGGAACGCGGCTTGCAGCGCGAGCCTGAGCAAGCTTGCCGCCGGCGTGTTGGCTAGTGGCATGCCGCCGGAATCGTCGGCGACGACGCCGAAGCGCAGAAGCTCGGCCGAGACCCGCCGCGCCAGCGCGCGGTCGCCGGTGACAAGCGCCGCGCGCTTGCCCGGCACGTCCACGGCTCGCTTCAGCGCGATCGCGATCGCCGCCGCTTCGTCGCGCTCGTTTGCCGCTTCCACCAGCGTGACGCCGCCCAGCGCCTGCTCGACATCGTTTGCCGCAAAACGTGGCCGCGTTTCCGTCCAGCGCTCGGTGGTTTCGGCCGGCCGCAGCGCTTCGCCGACAAGCGCGGCACGCAGCGAAAGGGCCCTCGTCGCCGTGCCGATTTCCTCGGCGTCACGGCGTTGGACGCCAATGCCGCGGATCAGCTTGGCGAGACCATATTGCGGGTGGCCGAGCGTCGCCGGACGCGCGCCGGGGGCCGTTATCGCGGCGAAGGACGCGTCGTCCAACTCGCGGTCGAGACCTGGCAACACAACGGCGCCGTTGGGCAGCCCTGCGATCACGGCGAGCAGTTCGGCGGTGGCCGGAATGGAGCCGGTCGAGCCGGCGGCGACCACCGGCCCGGCCGGCGGATTGCGCTTCAGCCGCGCCGCCTCCAGCCGGATCAGCGCGCTGCGGTGCGCGGCGGGATTGGAGCGGTTGCGTTCCTTGAGGAACTCCGGCCAGTTGTCGGTGACGATGCCGAGGAAGTCGAGCGTCACCTGCCACCAGCCGGCGAGGTTGCCGGTGACCAGCGTCGCAAGCTTGGCCCAGTCCGTGCCCTCGGTTTCGATCTCGTCCATCAGCCGTGCGAGGTCGCGCGCCAGCCAGATGGCGTCGGCGGCCGAGGTCGGCACGACGAATTCCTCGTTGAACCGCTCCCTGACATGCCCCGGCAGGCTTTCCTTCCAGGCGCGCACCAGCGGTGCCAGCAAAAGCAACCGCTCCTGCGCGGCGATCGGCGGCGCGAGGTCTACTGCCGGCGCTGCCTCGGCCTCGAAGGCGGCCTCGTCCTCGTCGAATTCGCCGAGCGGACGGACGGTCGGCAAAATGGCCGAGCGCCTGCCGAGCACGTCGACAAAGGCGCCGCGCAACGCGCGCGCCGCGCGCCGCGTCGGCACATAGATGGTGGCGTCGGCCAGCGCCAGCGGGTCGCCGTCGAAACGGAAACCGGGGATCAGGCGGCCGTCGAGCAACGCCTCCGCGAGCGTCGGCAGGAACGGCGCTCCGGGCGGGATGGAGAGGACGCGGCGCGAGCCGCTCATACCGCTTTCGCTAGCGCGCCGGCGACGGCCGCCTCGGCGGCCGGAATGGCGTCGGGCGTGCCGACGGTGATCCAACGGCCTCTCATCGCCATTCCGAACAGCCGGCCGGCGGCGATCGCCTTGTCGAAATAGACATTGAGAGAATGTGAGCCCGTCGGGGCGTCCTTGAAAATGCGCGGATGGATGATCGCCGCGCCGGCATAGATCAGGCCGGCCGGATCGCCCTTCGAGCGCCGCAAGGCACCGTCGGGCGCCACCAGAAAATCGGTGCCGACACAGTGTCCTGTCGCTGAGTCGAGATCGGTGAGCATCAGCAGAATATCCATTCTGGCAGCGTCCCATGCAAGGGCTAGGCGCTCGAGGCTGGGCTCGCCGCTGTCGATCCAGAAGGTGTCGGCATTGATGATGTAGAAGGGCTCGCTGCCCAGCAACGGTAACGCCTTGACGATGCCGCCCGCCGATTCCAGCAGGGCTTCGCGCTCGTCGGAAATGACGATCTTCGGTGCGCGCCTATGGGCGACATGGGCGATGATCTGCTCGGGCAGATAATGCACGTTGACGACGGCCTTGCCGACGCCGGCGGCTTCCAGGCTGTCCAGCCCCCAGTCGAGCAAGGTCTTGCCGGCGATCGTCACCAGCGGCTTCGGCATCGTGTCGGTGATCGGCCGCATGCGCTTGCCGAGCCCGGCGGCAAGCACCATCGCGGTCTTCGGCTTCATGGCGAGCGTTCCTCCAGCAGGCCGTGGGTCCTATAGAATTCCTTCAGGCTGCCGAGCGCCGGATGCGCCAGCGCCCGCCTCAGATAGTCGCGGATGCGCGGCAGGTGTTTTAGATAGTAAGGCTTGCCGTCGCGCTTTTCGAGCCGCACGAAAATGCCGAGGATCTTCGAATTGCGCTGCGCCGCCATGATCGCATAGGCCTCGGCGAACCCGGCTTCGTCGAACGGACCCGAGGCGCGCCGCGCGGCAACATAGGCCTCGACGGTCCGCCGCTCGATCGCGGGCGAGACGGTGACGCGCGCGTCCATGGCTAAAGAGGCGACGTCATAGGCGGCCGGACCGATCAGCGCGTCCTGGACGTCGACGATGCCGAGCCGGTCGAGGCCAGAGCGCTCTGCGCGCCAGATGATGTTGGGCGAATGGAAGTCGCGCAGCATCAGCGTATATTCTTGGCCCTCGAGCCGGTCGAGCAAGACGTTCCATTCCTTGTGATAGCCGGCTCGCAAGGCGTCGCTTGCCGGCTTGCCGGTAATCCACGGCACATACCAGTCGACCAAGAGGTCCGCCTCGATCAGCATGGCGTCGCGGTCGAAGGGCGGCACGTCGTGGAACACGCCGGGCGCGGCCTCCATGCGGTCTGGCCAGGCCTTGCCGTGCATCATGGCGAGCAGCTTTCCCGCTGCTTCGTAGCGTTCGGCGATGGGCTGGCCGTCGCTGCCGAGAAAACCTTCCGAGCCGAGATGCTCGATCAGCAAAAAGCCCTGGTCGAGGTCCTGCGCGTGGATCACCGGCACGCTGACGCCGCCGGCAAGCAGCGCCCGGTCGATGGCGACGAAGGCGGTGACGGATTGCGCCGTGTGGGCGATCACCGCATAGGGCTTGCCGTCGCGCACCGGCGGGCCGAGCACCAGCCGCGGCGAATTCATCAGCACGCGGGGCGCCTGACCGGGAAGCGAGACGATCTCGTAGGAGCGGGCGGAAGCGTCGCCGACGAAATGGCGGCGGCTCGCCTCACCCCATCCGGCGGCGGCCAGAAAATCGCGCATCGCGAGCGATCTCGCCACGCGCTCGAATGCGGGTCCCTGCCCGGAGATCCTTGCCGAGCGGCCAGTGCCTTTCTCGGCAAGCTCGACCTGGAGCGCGTTTGCCGGCAGCCGGTCTTCGGCCCGCTCCGGCCATTCGACCAGTGCAGCGCCTTGCGCCAGCGCGTCATCGAGGCCGAGCTCATCGAGCTCGTCCGGCGAGGAGAGGCGGTAAAGGTCGAAATGGTGCACGGGTATCCGCGTCTCGTAGCTCTGCACCAGCGTGAAGGTCGGGCTCGGCACTTCGAGGGCGGCATCGTCGGCAAGCGCCCGGATCAGGGCACGGGCCAGCGTCGACTTGCCGGCGCCGAGATCGCCCTTCAGCGCGATCGCGTCACCGGCGCGCAGCGCCATGGCGAGGTCTTCGCCAAGCCTTGCCGTCGCCGCCTCGTCGGCGAGAAAACGTTCCAGCGCAGTCTCTGCCAAAGCTTGCTACTCGGCCGCTTCACGGATGCCGCCCGACGGCGTGTCGGGGAAGGTGCAGATGACCGTGGTGCCCTTGTCCATGCCGGTCTCGATGCGCACGGTTCCGCCATGCAATTCGACAAAGCTCTTGACGATCGACAGTCCGAGCCCGGCGCCGCGCCGGCGGCCGCCATTGGCGCGCGGCTCGAAGCGGCGGAAGACCGATTCCAGCACGTCCGGCGGCATTCCGGGCCCGTCATCATGCACGGAGAATTCCACGCCTTCGGCGAGCTGGCGGCAGGTCAGCGTGATCGTGCTCGCCTCCGGCGCATAGTTCGCCGCATTGCTCAAGAGATTATAGAGGATCTGGCGGACACGGATCTCGTCGCCATGGAAGCTCTTCGGCGCCAATGCCGCGTCGACCCTGAGCTTGATCGAGTGCTCTTCCAGCCGGTCGGCGACCAGCTCGGCGGCCGCCGCGATGGTCCTGTCGATGCTCATTTCGGAAATGTCGAGCTGCATGATGCCGGCATCGACCGTCGCCAGGTCCAGTATGTCGTTGACGATGGTGAGCAGCACCGAGGACGACGAGCCGACATGCTCGACATATTCGCGCTGCTTCGGCGTCAGCGGTCCGGTCGAAGGCAGCGACAAGAGCTCGGTGAAGCCGATGATGTTGGTCAGCGGCGAGCGCAACTCGTAGGAGACATGCTGCACGAACTCGTTCTTCAACTGGTCCGATCTCTCCAGCGCCTCGTTCCTGTCCTTCAGCGCTCGCTCGACATTGACGGTGTCGGTGACGTCGACGAAGGTCATCATCACCTGCCCGTTGGGCAGATGGATCACGGCGTAGCTCAACACCGTGCCGTCGACAAGTTCGGTCTGACCATGGCGATCGCGGCGCTCGTCGTCGAAGCCGGTGATGGCGGCCACGAAACCGCCCCACGGACTGTCGGCCGCCCGCTGGTCGCAAAGGTCGCGGATCGCCGAGACATGCACGTTCGGCTTGATCGCGTCCGGCGCCAGCCCCCACAACGCGATGAAGGCGGGGTTGGACAGGCGAAGCCGGCCGTCCGGTCCGAACACCGCCACGCCCTCGGCGAGATTATCCAGCGTCTCGCCCTGCACCCGCACGGCGGTCCGGTAGCGGCTTTCGAGATCGATCTTCTCTGTCAGGTTCTCGAACACCCAGGTCACGCCGCCCTTGGGCTGCGGGTTGGCCACCACGCGGATCGTCTTGCCGTCCGGCAGGTGCCACCAATGCTCCTGCGATTCGACGGCGCGGTAGGCGCCGAGCAGGTTCTCCTTCCAGCGCCGCCATTCCGGCTGCTCGGCGATCTTGCCTTCGCTGCGCAGCCGGTCGAGCAGCAGGGCGTTGTCGGGGGCGCTGTGCAGGAAACCGCTGTCCAGGTTCCAGAGTTTCTGGAACGCCTGGTTTAAGAAGCGCAGCTTCTCGTCCGTGTCGAAGATCGCCACGGCCGTGTTGAGCTGGTCGAGCGTGTCGGCATGGCTGCGCACGGTCCGCTCATATTCGGCGCGGATCGTCTCGATGGCGCTGATGTCGCAGGCAAGGCCCGCCGAGCCGTCGGCGTCGGCGAAGTCGGTCACCGCGAACATGCGGCGGTCGCCCTCGATCACCGTCGACAAAGTCTGCTCGAAGACGGGGCGCGACTTGTGCTGCTCGGCTATCTGCTCGCGCGCCTGGCCGCCGAGAAATTCCTTGGCTTCGCGGACGGCAGCCTCGACGCTTCCCGCCTCCACCGCTTCGGCGTAGGCGCGGTTCACCCATTTCAGCCGCCCGTCGGCCGCGCGCAGCCATGCCGGCATCTTGAGCGCATCGAGCAGGCCGAGCATGGTGTCGTAGTCGGTGCCGAGCCGCTGGTTCTCGATCTTCAGCCGGGCCTGGTTGCGCAGCGTTTCCGACAGCGAGATGAAGCGTACCAGCACATGCGCGGCGCTCTTGCGGCCGTGCACTTCGAGCGGCATGCCCGCCTGCGTCTCGATGACGAGGTCGAAGGCCTTCGATCCGTCGCGCAGGGCGGCTATGGCATTCTCCAGCGCCGCGGCCGAACGCGGCATCAGCCAGCGGCCGAAGGCGAGGAAGGCGGACCTCTCATCGGGTGCGCCGCTTTCCAGCGGCAGGCTGCCGATGAGCTCCGGCTTCTTGTTCTCCGAGGTCCAGACGACGACGCGCTGGTCGCGCAGATTGAGCAGCGCGTCCGAGCGCTGAAGAGCCGCGTTCACGTCGGCGATCCGGGCTCTGAGCTCGACGTTTTGCGCCGCGGTGCGCGCCCGTTCGCGGATCAGGAAGATGGCGGAGACAAGTGCCGCGCCCATGACGCCGACGAACATGGCAAGCTGCATCACCTCGACGGTGCTGACCGCCGGTGCCGTCTTCTGCGCGATGCCTGTCTCGGCATGCGCCGCAAGGCCAAGCAGCGGGCCGGCAAGCGTGGAGGCGGCAAGAAGCGTGCCCAGGCGCGCGCCGGCGCGCCATCGAAAGCCTCCGCCTGACGCGGCGGAGCCGGTCTTGATCGAATCCTCGTGGCCGCCGGAAACGGCCGTTCCCGCGCGTGGCGGGTATTCCCCCGGCATGTCTTGGTCCTCTTCGCCGCTTGAATGCAAGACCGCCCTGAATGCGTCCCCGGCCCATCTGTCCCCGGACCGCGAATCACAACAATAACGCCTGCCGGAATCGGCGTGAAGAATCATGGGCGCAAAAAATGAAGCCGGGCGGAAAGTCAACACCCGGCTTCAATATATTGTAGATATTTTCGCTTTGGTTAATAGCGGTAGTGTTCCGGCTTGTATGGCCCCTGCGGCGTCACGCCGATATAGGCGGCCTGTTCGCCCGACAGCTCCGTGAGCTTGGCGCCGAGCTTGTCGAGATGCAGCCGCGCCACCTTCTCGTCGAGGTGCTTGGGCAGCACATAGACCTGGTTCTGATACTGGCCGTGCTTGGTGAAGAGTTCGATCTGCGCCAGCACCTGGTTGGTGAACGAGGCCGACATGACGAAGCTCGGATGGCCGGTGGCGTTGCCGAGGTTGAGCAGGCGGCCTTCCGACAGAAGGATCATCCGCTTGCCGTCCGGGAAGGTGATCAGGTCCACCTGCGGCTTGACGTTGGTCCATTTCAGGTTGCGCAACGACGCCACCTGGATCTCGTTGTCGAAGTGGCCGATGTTGCCGACGATCACCATGTCCTTCATCGCCCGCATATGGTCGAGCGTGACGACGTCCTTGTTGCCGGTGGTGGTGATGACGATGTCGGCGGTGGGCGCCGCGTCTTCCAGCGTGACGACCTCGAAGCCATCCATCGCCGCCTGCAGCGCGCAGATCGGGTCGACCTCGGTCACCTTGACTCGGGCGCCGGCGCCGCGCAGCGAGGCCGACGAGCCCTTGCCGACGTCGCCATAGCCGCAGACCACGGCGACCTTGCCGGCCATCATCGTGTCGGTGCCGCGCCGGATGCCGTCGACCAGCGATTCCTTGCAGCCGTACTTGTTGTCGAACTTCGACTTGGTGACGGAATCGTTGACGTTGATCGCCGGAAAGGGCAGCAGACCCTTCTTCTGCAACTGATAGAGACGGTTGACGCCGGTGGTCGTCTCCTCGGTGACGCCGCGGATCGCTTCCCTTTGTTTGGCGAAGAAGCCCGGCGAGGCTTTCATGCGCTTCTTGATCTGGGCAAACAGGATCTCTTCCTCTTCGCTGCCCGGATTGGACAGCACGTCCTCGCCCGCTTCGGCGCGGGCGCCGAGCAGGATGTACATCGTGGCGTCGCCGCCATCGTCGAGGATCATGTTGGAGGTACCGCCGTCGGCCCACTGGAAGATCCGGTCGGTGTAGTTCCAATAGTCCTCGAGCGATTCGCCCTTGATGGCGAAGACCGGAATGCCGGCCTCGGCGATCGCCGCCGCGGCATGGTCCTGGGTCGAGAAGATGTTGCAGGAGGCCCAGCGGATATCGGCGCCCAGCGCCTTCAGCGTCTCGATCAGCACCGCCGTCTGGATCGTCATGTGCAGCGAGCCGGTGATGCGCGCGCCCTTCAGCGGCTTCTTGTCGCCGAACTCCTCGCGGCAGGCCATCAGGCCCGGCATTTCGGTTTCGGCGATCTCGATCTCCTTGCGGCCCCAGCCGGCAAGCGAGATATCGGCGACCACATAGTCCTTGCTACCCGTCATGGCAGTGCTCCGGTGTGATTGTCTTCAAAAGCGCGCCGGCGCCGGGACGGCGCATGGAGGGGCGCGGATTGCCGGCCTGACTAGCAGATCGGCCGCCAAACGACAATGGGATATAAAGAAATCTTTATTCGTGCATGTCTTCAGGAAGCGCGAGATGGGAGGCCAGGGAACTAGTTCCCCCGACCAGGGATTTTGAAAGGTTGCCGTTCCGTGAAATCGGCGCAAACGCCGGGGATTGGTTGAAGACGCCCCGACGGGGTGGGCGTTTCGGCCAATCTCCAAGGCATGCCACCTGCCAACGCAAACAGAGCCGACCGGTCAAAATCCCTGTGCTGAGGAACTAGATTTCCTCGCCGAAGCGCGAGGCGACCAACTGCTCCAGCGCGTCCAGGGCCGGGCCGGCTTGCGGGCCGATGGCGGTGACGCGGATGGAATAGCCAGGGCTTGCCGCCAGCATCATGAGGCCCATGATCGACGTTCCGCCGACTTTCACCCCATCCTTCTCGACATGGATGGTGGCATCGAAGCCGCTGGCGACCTGGACGAATTTGGCCGAAGCGCGGGCATGCAGGCCGCGCTGGTTGACGATCGGGAACTCCCGCACCACCTCGTCCCTTTCCGGCGCCTGGGCATTCATTTGCTGCTCAGAAGCTGGCTGGCGACGTTGATGTACTTGCGCCCCGCGGCCTGCGCCTCGTCGAGCGCGGCGGTCATGTTGTCGCCCTTGCGGACCGAGGACAGCTTGATCAGCATCGGCAGGTTCATGCCGGCGATCACCTCGGTGCGGCCGGATTCCATCACCGAGATCGCGAGGTTCGATGGTGTGCCGCCGAACATGTCGGTGAGCACGATGACGCCGGCCCCGGTATCGACGCGCGCGACCGCGTCGACGATGTCGGCCCGGCGCCTCTCCATGTCGTCATCGGCGCCGATCGCCACGGTCTCGAAATTGTCTTGTGGCCCCACCACATGTTCTACGGCATGCCGGAACTCGGTGGCGAGTTGACCGTGCGTCACGAGCACGAGTCCGATCATTCGTTGGTGGCTCCCGTCATCGCCGCTTCACAGGCGTATCTTATGTTCGCCAACCATTCCAGGCGGCGGGAGCGCTATCTTGTCGACGTGCGGCCGGTTGACAAGCCCAAAATTGCTCCGGCCTGGGCCATTTTGACGCATTGCAGCAAAAAACCCGGAACCGGATCACGAAAAAGGCAGGATCGACAGCCGCGCCATCACCGCCGGCAAAGCCGTGGCGGCGTTGCGCTCGGCAAGATCGACGCGCGGCACCGGACAGCCCGCGACCGGCTCGCTGATCTCTTCCTGGAAACGGGCCATCTCCGGCTTCGGCACCAGCCGGATATGGAGGTCGATCACGCCGCCCGGCTCAAAGGGCAGCGGGCTCGGAATGAAGCCCGGCACCTCGGCGAGGCCGGCGATGGCGGCGGGCGCCCGGCAGACCAGCCGCCCGTGGTGTGAGGCGGCAAGCAGCCTGTCGTCACTGATCAGCCGCGAAAACAGCCCGCGCGCCCGGCAATGGTCGATAAGCGTCAGCGCCAGCGTCGTCTTGCCGACGCCGGACGGCCCGGTGATGAGGACGCCGCGGTCGCCGATGAGGATCGCCGTTCCGTGGATGTTTTCAGGCTTCACCGCAGGGTCGGGCATGAGCG
>NZ_RZSC01000869.1:0-2284 GCF_003998155.1 Mesorhizobium sp. M1E.F.Ca.ET.063.01.1.1 | reverse complement strand
GAGGGGCTCCGCCTCATCGAAGGATGGAGGCGGCTTGCAGAGCAGGTCGATTTTCCCGTTCTGATCGAAACTCATCGCGACAGGATGACGACCGACCTTTACTTCGTGCTCGACCTGCTGGATCAAATGCCCGACTTGCCTCTGTTGGCCGATCTCTCGCACTTTATGGTAGGCCGGGAGTTTGCCTGGCCTGTTTCCGCAGAACAGCATGAAATGATCCATCGGGTCCTCGACAACAGTTGGGCCTTGCACGGCAGGGTCGCTTCCCGAGAGCAGGTGCAGATCGAGATATCTTTCCCGCATCACCGAATGTGGTTGGATCTCTTCCTCGACTGGTGGCGGTACGGTGTCCTTAGCTGGCGCAAACGCGCCGAGCCTGATGCGACACTGTGTTTCACCTGCGAACTAGGCCCGAAGCCCTACGCAATTACCGGGCGAGACGGAAACGACACGACGGACCGCTGGGAAGAGGCGCTCACGCTCAAGGCGGCTATTGAGGATCTGTGGACGGCCGCGGTCGACGCGCCTGCGCCCGTAGTAACTGGAGTCTAGCGTGGCAGACAGCGGGATGGTGATAGTTGGAGCTGGTCAGAGCGGCGTTGCTGCAGCGTTCGAGCTCCGTAATGCAGGCTGGCAAGGCTCTATCACTCTGATTGGCGATGAGGTTCATTTGCCATATGAGCGGCCCCCGCTGTCGAAGGAACTGCTGGCCGACAACTTTCAGCCGGTGTTCCTTTTCACCGAACCTGACTTTGTCAGAGCCAACATCACTCTTGTGCACAACCATGTTGCCAGGATTTTACCAGATGAGCATCTTGTCACCCTGAAAACAGGAGACTCCCTCGGATACTCAAAGCTTCTGCTGGCCCTCGGTGCCGAGCCACGCACGCTGCCAGTTCCCTTTGCAGAAAACGCAAGGGTTTTCACGCTCCGCCGGTTTGACGACGCCCTTCGGCTCAGAGAAGCTCTTGCTGGAGCTCGGAAGATAATCGTCCTCGGTGGCGGCTTTATCGGCCTGGAAATTGCGGCGACTGCAGCCAGCAATGGTAAAGATGTTACCATTTTGGAAGCAGGCGCCAGGATTCTCACGCGTGGGGTACCAGAACAGATCGCAGCGCTGATCGCCGATCGCCACATCAAGGGAGGTGTTCAAATAATCTGTGGCGTCAGAGTTACTGAAATCCAGCACAACGAAGGCCAAACTGTTGTCCAAAGCGAAGGCGGCGGCGCGTTTGCCGCAGATCTCGTGATCGCTGGCATTGGGGCAATTCCAAACAGCGCTCTCGCGGAGGTTGCAGGCCTAAGAATCGACAACGGCATTGTCGTCAATGAACGACTGGAGACGTCAAAGGGGGATATCTTTGCTGCAGGCGATTGCTGTACATTTCCCCATTCTTTGTTCGAAAACCAGCGTTTTCGGCTTGAGGCCTGGAACAATGCTCGGCTCCAGGGAGATGTCGCGGCCAAGAATATGATGGGAGCTGCGATCACCTACAGCGCCGTACCCTGGTTCTGGTCGGATCAGTTCGACTGCAGTTTGCAGATCGTCGGGATCCCGACAATGGCGGCAAGTGAAGTACAACGAGCAACCCAGAGTGCTTACATGTCATTTCACCTAGATCGAGAAAATCGCTTGATTGGGGCATGCGGCTTCGGAAGTCTCGGCTCGATCGCTAAAGATATACGGGTATCTGACATGCTTATTGGGCGTCGTATGAGGGTAGAACCATTGTCACTGAGCGACCCTTCCTTTCAGCTCAAATCTCTCTTACGATGAAACAGCGGCGTCCCGCCGTTCAAAGTTACAAGTTTTTCTCGACTTGAGGCTGCGGCAGAGCCTCCAAGGATCATCACTCTGCTTCCGCCAAAACCGACGGATCGAAGGCGGTGTCGCACTGCACTTAAATGTAAGATTGCGCCGACTAATGTAAGACCGGTAATCTCTCCGGGGTCAGGCGGCGTGTAGAATCCGATCACCGGTCGGCCGCGGCTGGAGCCAGCCGCGTGTTGGGCCCATGCCAGGCGCAAACTGTTCGACGAGCACGCTAAGACCAAATCGCCGATCGCACGTCAGGCGCTGGACAAGATCGGCGCGATCTTCGCCGTCGAGCGTGAGATCAAGGGCCGGAGCGCTGCTGTTCGTCTGGCTGCGCGCTAAGCGTAAGCGATGCGCCAAGGCGCCCTTTCCCGAAGCCGCCTGATGCGTATATGGCTGTCAGCCGTTAGTCGGCGCGCCGGCGGCGATCACTGCAGGTTACCATAACGGGTGACATAGTGGAGTTCG
>NZ_RZSC01000868.1:0-2286 GCF_003998155.1 Mesorhizobium sp. M1E.F.Ca.ET.063.01.1.1 | reverse complement strand
GATTGTGACATGAAAAGGCCGTTCCCTATTTGCACCCGAATTTATCTAGTGCCTGCGCCGGCGAATCGCTCGTTCAAAGCGTATTGGGGCGTACTGGGTTGCCATATGCGCCGACGTGCACAAAAAGTTGACAAGATTATTCAGCTATGTACCCCTCCAGTCTGGAATTGTTCCAAACTATGGGCCATATTCGGTCCAAGCTAATGTTTTCGCGAGGATACCATGCGGCTCACGCGCCAAACCAACTACGCGATGCGCATCCTGATGTATTGCGCCGCGAACACCGACAGGTTGAGCCGTATCCCTGAGATCGCCGCCGCCTATTCGGTTTCGGAGCTGTTCCTGTTCAAGATCCTCCAGCCGCTAGTCGAGGCCGGCCTGGTCGAGACGGTGCGCGGCCGCAACGGCGGCGTGAGACTCGGCCGCCCGGCGGAGCAGATCAGCCTGTTCGATGTCGTGCGCGTCACCGAAGAGAGCTTTGCCATGGCCGAATGCTTCGAGAACGACGCCGCCGAATGCCCTCTGGTCGATAGCTGCGCGCTGAATTCGGCGCTGCGCGAAGCGCTCAACGCCTTCTTCGCCGTGCTCTCCCGCTACACGATCGCCGATCTCATCGCCGCACGCCCGAGCGTGCGCCATCTGCTCGGCATCGACCTCTTGGAGCAGCGCGCCCCGGCTGCCTAAGCGGCCGATTGCGGCAGCACGAACGGCATGTTCGCCGAAGGCAGCACGCCAACCTTGAGGCGGCAGTCGAACACCTTCTCGATCAATTCGTCTTTCAGCACGTTCGCTGGCGTGCCGGCAGCCGCCAGTTGGCCGTGATGCAGCACGAAAATCTGGTCGGCATACATGGCCGTCAGGTTGAGGTCGTGCAGGATCGCCACCACGCCGCCGCCGCGGCGGGCGAAATCGCGCGCGATGTTCATGATGATCAACTGGTGCTTGACGTCGAGGCTGGAGACCGGCTCGTCGAGGAAGAGATAGCGCGGCCTGCCCTCCAGCACCGGCGCCCAGACCTGGCACAGCACGCGAGCGAGTTGTACGCGCTGCTGCTCGCCCCCGGAAAGCTCCTGATAAAAACGGCCGGCAAAGCCGTCGAGATCGACGCGCGCCAGCGCCCGCTCGGGCAGGCGCGCATCCTCGCCGGGCAGCACGCCCGAACGACCGCCGATCAGGCCGAGACGAACGATCTCGCGCACGGTGAAGGGAAATGACAGCGAGGTCGACTGCGGCAGCACGGCGCGCAGCGTTGCCGCTTCGACCGGCTTCATGGTCGATAGATCGCGGCCGTTGAGCGTGACAGCGCCGGTATAGGCGAGCTCGCCCGTCAGCGCCTTGAGCAGCGTCGTCTTGCCCGACCCGTTCGGTCCGACGATTGCCGTCACCTCGCCCGGCAGCGCCGCGAAATCGACATGGGATACGATGTGCTTGTTGCCGACCGCCACGGAGATGTCGCGTGCTTCGATCATGGACAGCTCACAAATCGACGATGCCGCGCTTGCGCAGCAGGATCCAGAGGAAGAACGGCGCACCGGCGACTGCCGTGACGATGCCGATCGGCAGTTCGGCCGGAGCGACGACGGTGCGGGCGACCGCGTCGGCGATGAGAAGCAGTGAGGCGCCGAGCACGGCCGAGGCCGGCAAAAGGTAACGGTTGTCCGGACCGATGGCGAGGCGCAAGAGATGCGGCACGACGATGCCGATGAAGCCGATGCCGCCGCTGACGGCGACCGACGCGCCGACCGCCGCCGAAACCCCGACGATGGCCGTATATTTCAAACGCTGCACCGGAATGCCGAGATGGCCGGCGGTCGCTTCCCCGAGCGCCAGCGCGTTGAGCCCGCGCGACAGGAAAGGCATCGTCGCCAGCGCCAGCAAGATCACCGGCCCGACGGTGCCGATCTTCGGCCAGGTCGCGCCGGCAAGCGAGCCGAGCTGCCAGAAGGTCAGGTCGCGCAATTGCCGGTCGTCGGCCATGAAGATCAGGATGCCGGTCAGCGCCATGGTAAGGGCTGCGATCGCCAGGCCGGCGAGAAGCATCGTGGCGACCGACGTCCGGCCGTGCCGCGTCGCGATGGCGTAAAGCAGCAACGTCACCGAAAGGCCGCCGAAGAAAGCCGCCAGCGGCAAGGCGAGAGTACCGAGAGCGAGCGTGACAGGTGCAAGCCAGGTCGTGCCGAGCACGATGATCGCCACCGCGCCAAGGCTCGAGCCGGCGGAGACGCCGATCAGCCCGGGATCGGCGTCTCCGCCGGCTCGAGCCTTGGCGCGGTGGCGATCATCGTG
>NZ_RZSC01000867.1:0-2287 GCF_003998155.1 Mesorhizobium sp. M1E.F.Ca.ET.063.01.1.1 | reverse complement strand
CTGAAAGAGTTGGAGACCCATCTCATACTGAGTGGAGAGGTGGGATTGATGGTCGAAGCGGAGGTCGCCAGCTTGCTTGGCCAAACTGATGAAATCGGGAAAATGCTGCGTTCGATGATCCGGAGCCTGCAACAAAAGTCATGAAGTGCTTCTTCCGCTACTCGCTACTCGCTACTCGCTATTCGCTCGACACCGGAGCAAGCTGATATGCTTTTGGGCCGCACCGCCAACGGTCTCTACTGGATGAACCGCTATATCGAGCGGGCCGAAAACATGGCGCGCCTTGTTGATGCCGGCCTGCGCATGGCGCTGACGCGCACCCAGAACGCGTCCGAGGAATGGAACTCGGTGCTGCTCAGCGCCGGCTCCGACGTTGCCTTCTCGCAGAAATACCAGGATTACACCGTCGCCAACGTCTCGGATTTCCTGTTGCGCGACATCTCAAACCCATCGAGCACGATGTCGTCGATCGAGACGGCGCGCAACAACGCGCGCATGGTGCGCACCGCGCTGACCCGCGAGACCTGGGAGAGCATCAACGAAGCCTGGATGTCGTTGAAGCGCATTTTGGCAAGGCCGATAGACGAACGCGACCTGCCGACCGTGCTCGACGCCATCAAGCGCGAGACGGCGCTGATCCGCGGCTCGTTCTACGGCACGATGCTGCGCAACGAGATTTTCGATTTCTCGCAGCTTGGCACCTATGTCGAGCGCGCCGACAACACGGCCCGCATCCTCGACGTCAAATACTATGTGCTTTTGCCATCGATCTCCTGGGTGGGCTCGACGCTCGACAACTATCAATGGGAATCGATCCTGCGCTCGGTGTCGGCGCACCGCTCCTACCGCTGGGTCTACGACGCCGAATACAAGCCGACCAACATCGCCGATTATCTGATCCTCAATGTCCGCATGCCGCGCTCGCTCACCTTCTGCTACCGCTTCCTGGCGGAGCATCTGAAGTTCCTCGCCGACGACTATGGCGAGCGCCATGCCTGCCATGCCACGGCCGAGAAGACACAGGCCATGCTGAGGAAGGGTTCGATCAAGGATATTTTCGATCACGGCCTGCACGAATTCCTGGCCGAATTCATTGCCGACAATACAAGACTGGGCGACGAGATCGCACAGGACTACCGGTTTTATTGAGCGCTGAAGGGGCAGGGCGCCATGCGGCTCAAGATCACCCACCGGACCGAGTATCGCTACGACGCGCCGGTGCAATATCTGCTGCAGCGGCTGCGCCTGCTGCCGCAGAGCGGGCATACACAGACCGTGGCAAGCTGGGCGATCAAGGTCGACGGCGCGCGTGAGGAAGTGCGTTTCGTCGACCAGTTCGGCAACGACACGCGGCTGGTGAGTGCGGAGGGCGGCCACAACACCATCAAGGTCGAAGCCTCCGGCGAAGTGATGACGCGCGACACGGCGGGTGTGTCCGGCCCGCATCAGGGTTTCGCGCCGCTCTGGCTGTTCGGTCAGCAGACACCGTTGACCATCGCCGGCGATGGCATTCGTGAGCTTATTGGCTCCGCCGGCGAGGGGACCGATATCGAGCGACTGCACAGGCTGATGGGCACGATCCGCGAGCGGGTCGCCTACAGGCCGGGCGCGACCAGCGTCGTAACGCCGGCCGAAGAAGCTCTGGCGCTGAAGAGCGGTGTCTGCCAGGACCACAGCCACATCTTTATCGCCGCGGCGCGCGCGATGGGTTTTCCCGCTCGCTATGTCAGCGGCTATCTGATGACGGACGCGGCCGTCGAACAGGCGGCGAGCCATGCCTGGGCCGAGGCGCATGTTCCGGGCCTCGGCTGGGTTGCCTTTGATCCCGCAAACGGTATTTCTCCCGACGAACGCTATGTGAGGGTGGCGACGGGACGCGACTATCGCGATGCCGCGCCGGTATCGGGAATTCTGCTCGGTCAAGCGGAAGAGAAGCTTGCCGTCACCGTCACGGTGGAGCAGTAATCTTCGTCAGGATTCGCTGGCTTAAGAAGACTCATGACCTATTGCGTCGGCCTCAAGATCGATCGCGGGCTCGTGTTCATGTCGGACACGCGCACCAATGCCGGCATGGATTCGATCTCGACCTTCAAGAAGATGCATGTCTGGGAAGAGCCCGGCGAGCGCGTCATCGTGCTGATGTCGGCGGGCAATCTGGCCACCACACAGGCCGTGGTCAGCCTGCTCGACGAGCGTACCAAGGCAGTCGGCGATCGCCACGAGAAGCTGCTCGAAACGCCATCCATGTATCAGGCGGTGCGGCTGGTCGGCGATACGGTGAAGGAAG
>NZ_RZSC01000866.1:0-2294 GCF_003998155.1 Mesorhizobium sp. M1E.F.Ca.ET.063.01.1.1 | reverse complement strand
GCACCAGGAACAGGCCAGCGCCCCAGACGCCGGGCACGTTGGCCTTGCCGCCGGCGACCGAGGTGCCGCCGATGACCACGACCGCGATCGAGGCGAGCAGATACTCGTTGCCGATATCGACATTGGCGCCGCGGAAATAGCCGGCGAGCAGCGCCCCGTCGATGCCGCCGAGCGCGCCGCACAGCGTATAGGTAAGGAAGCGGATTCGCCCGACATTGACGCCGGCGAGCCAGGCGGCGCGGATGTTCTGCCCGATCGCCAGCACCTCACGGCCATAGATCATGCGCTGCAGCGCCAGCGCCGCGCCGACGGTGAAGACCACCGTCAGCATCGCCAGCACCGGGATGCCGAGGACCTGCCAGTTGGTGAAATCGGCGAAGCCCGGCGGCGGCTTGATCTGCAGGCCGCGGCCATAGCTGATGTCGACCGACTGGATGATGAAGCTCGCCGACAGCGTGGCGATGATCGGCGGGATGCGCAGCGCCCAGATCAGCAGGTAGTTGATGATGCCGATGGCCGCCCCGCAGGCAAGCGCCGCAAGCAGTCCCACGATGATCATGGAGTCGCTGCCGCCCATCACCTTCATCGCCACCGCGCTGGCCAGCCCGATATTGGCCGGCAGCGACAGGTCGACATTGCCTGGTCCCAGCGTGATCACGAACATCTGGCCGACGCCGACGATGACGGTGAAGACGGCCAGCGAAAGTGCTGCCGTGACCATGCCGCCGGCGCCGTAGCCGCCGGTGAAGGCAACCGTCGCCAGCCATACGAAGAGAGCGCCCACGAAGGACCAGAGCCAGGGTTTTTCGAGCAGCATCCGCACAGAGGCCATCTTCTCACCTCTCCCTGCGGCTGATCAGCACCCGCGCCGCCAGCACGATGATCAGGATTGCGCCATTGGCGGCGACCTGCCAGTCGGGCGGGATATGCATGAAGGTGAGCAGCGGCGAGGCGGCCAAAGCCAGCGTCAGCGCGCCGAGGACCGCGCCGATCGGCGACACCCGGCCGCCGACGAATTCGCCGCCGCCCAGAATGACGCCGGCGATCGAAAGCAGCGTGTAGCCGTTGCCGATATTGGCGTCGGCCGAGGTGGTGATGCCGATCAGCGCCATGCCGGAGAGCACGCCGAACAGCCCGGTCAGCGCGAACAGCCCGATCTTGGTCCTGAGCAGCGACCATCCGGCGCGCCTCAGCGCCGCGGCATTGCCGCCGGAGCCGCGCAAGATGACGCCATAGGAGGTGCGCATCAGGCCGAAATGCACGACCGCCGCAATCAGCAGCGCCGCAAGGATCGGGAACGGTATGTAGGGCGGCTTGAACGCCAGGATCGCCAGCAGCCAGTCCGGCGCCTTGCCGCCGGGCTTCGGCAGGATGAGGATGGCGAGCCCCTGCCAGACGAAGCTCATGCCGAGCGTCACCACGATCGAAGGCAGGTTGCGCAAATGGATCAGCGCGCCGAGCAGCGCGTAGACGCCGATCGATCCCAGAAGCACCGCGATGCCGATGAGCGGCGCGTCGCGCAGCCACGTCGCGGTGACGCAGCCGACAAAGCCGACGAAGGTGCCGATCGACAGGTCGAGCTCGTTGCCGGCGATGACGAACATCTGCGCGATCGTCGCCAGCGCGATCGGGATCGCCAGGTTCAGCATCAGGTTGAAGCCGAAATAGCTGATGGCGCGCGGGTTCAGCCAGGCGATCGCCATCAGCACCAGCGCCAGCGACAGCGCCGGCAAAAGGCCGCGCAGCATGCGTGCCCGGGCCGCGTTGCCGCGTGGTGAGGATTTCGGGACCGTGCCGGGAGCGAGCGCCGTCATCTCAAGCCGCATCGCCGAAGGAGGACTGGATGATCTTTTCCTCCGTCAGCTCGTCGCGCCGCAGATTGGCGACGATCCTGCCGTTCTTGAAGACATAGACATGGTCGCAATTGTCGAGCTCTTCGGTTTCGGTGGTGTACCAGAGGAAGGTGCGGCCCTTGGCGGCCTCCTCGCGCACAAGGTCGTAGACTTCGAGCTTGGTGCCGACATCGACACCGCGCATCGGGTCGTCCATCAGCACGATCTCGGCATCGGAGCCGAGCGCGCGGGCAAACAGCGCCTTCTGCTGGTTGCCGCCCGACAGGGAATAGATGTTGTTGCTCATGTCCGGCGTGCGGATGCCGATCTTCTTCTTCCAGAACTCGGCCAATTCCGCCTCGCGCTGCGGCGAGATCAGCAGCCCGTTGCGCAGCCGAGCCAGTGAGCGGATGCCGATGTTCTGCGCGATCGACCATTGCGCAAAGATACCGTCCGACTGAC
>NZ_RZSC01000865.1:0-2294 GCF_003998155.1 Mesorhizobium sp. M1E.F.Ca.ET.063.01.1.1 | reverse complement strand
GCGACGGCAGCGTCATGATATGCGCGACGACGAACCATGCCGCGACGCCGCCGGCGGCCAGCGCGAACAGCGCCGTCGCAAGGCCGATCAGCATATATTCCAGCGAGAAGGCGGCGATCAGCGTTTTCCGCGTTGCGCCGAGCGTCTTCAGCACCACGGCGTCGTGGATGCGCGCCCGGTTGCCGGCGGCCAAAGCGCCGGAGAGCACCAGCACCGAGGCGATCAGCGCCACGCCGGCGGCGGCGCGGATCGCCGTGCCCAACTGCGCGACCAGCCGGTTGACGATGTCGAGCGCGTCCTTGACCCGGACCGTCGTCACCGCCGGAAAGGCGCGGGTGACCGCGTTGAGCAGCCGGGCATCGTCGGCCGTGGCGGCACCTTTGTCGGTCAGCGTCGCCAGCCAGCCATGCGGCGCGCCGGCGAACGTGTTGGGCGAGAACACCATGACGAAATTGATGCCCATGGTTTCCCACTCGACCTGGCGGAAACTGGCGATCTTCGCCGTCACGTTGCGGCCGAGCACATTGACGGTGACCGTGTCGCCGAGCTTCAGCCCGATCGCCTTGCCTTCCTCCGCGGAGAACGACACCAGCGGCTCGCCGGAATAGTTCTGCGGCCACCACGCGCCTTCAGTCAGCGTGGCGTTTTCCGGCTGCTTGGCGTCATAGGTCAGCCCTCGGTCGCCGCGCAGCACCCAGGCGCCTTCCGCCGGGATCGTCACCTTGTCGACGTCGATGCCGTTGAGCGCCATGATCCGGCCGCGCAGCATCGGAACCTTGACCAGCGTCCCATGCGGCGCCTCCTTTCCGACCAGGGCGGCGAAGGCATCGACATCGCCGCCCTGGATGTCGACGAAGAAGAAGTTGGGCGCCCGCTCCGGCAGGCTGCCTGAGATCTGCCGTCTGAGATTCCCGTCGATCAGCGCCAGCGTCACCAGCAGCGTCAGGCCGAGCCCGAGCGACAGCACGACCGACGGCGTCAGCGCGCCGGGACGGTGGATGTTGCCAAGCGCGAGCCGAAGCGACACGAACCGCACGCGGGGGCTCCGGCTGGCTACCCATTGCACCAGCGCCGCCACCAGCCGCAGCACCAGGAAAGCGAAGACCGTGGCGCCGACGAAGATCGAGGCGATGCGACGATCGTCGGCCGAAAGGATGGCCAAAGCCGCCAGCGCGAGCACGATCGCGAGTGCGGCGCCCGCATAAGGCAGACGTGGCAGGCCGCGGCTTTCAAAGCCCATCTCGCGAAACAGCGCTGTCGCCGGCACGTCGCGCGCTCGCCCGAGCGGCAGGAGCGCGAAGGCCAGCGTCACCAGCAGGCCGAACAGCGCCGCGAGCGCGAGCGCGCTCGCGTAGAACCCGCCTTCCGCGGGCACCGGAATGACCGATTGCAAAAGAGTGCTCGCCACGAACGGCATCGCGGCGCCCAGGATCAGGCCGAGCACGATGCCGAGGCCGGCAATCAAGAGGATCTGCACGAGATAGACAGTGAAGACGAAACCGCCGGAGGCGCCGAGGCTTTTGAAGGTGGCGATGACGCCGCGCTTGCCGTCGAGATAGGCGCGCACCGCATTCGCCACGCCGACGCCGCCGACCACCAGCGCGGTCAGCCCGACCAGGGTCAGGAACTGCGAGAAGCGCTCGATGTTGGACGAGAGCGCGGGTGCGGCGTTGCTGCGAGTGCGGATCGACCAGCCGGCCTGCGGAAATTCCTTTGCCGCCTCGGCCTGGATTTCCTTGATCCGCGCCTCTGACGCGCCGTCGGGCAGCCGCACCTTGTAGGCGTTCTCGACCAGGCTGCCGGGCTGAACCAGTCCGGACGCGGCAAGCCCTTCGCTCGAGATCATCAGCCGCGGCGCGAAGCCAAAGCCGTCCGAGATCGCGTCAGGCTCGTTGACCAGCCTGGCCCTCAGCTCGAAAGTGGCGCTGCCAAGCTTCAGCCGGTCGCCGATATGGAGATTGAGGCGATCGAACAACAGATCGGGGGCGGCGGCGCCGAAGATGCCGGACCTCTCGCCGAACAGCTCTTTTCTCGGCAGCGGCGGGTCTGTCTCCAGTGTGCCGTAAAGCGGATAGCCGTCATCGACCGCCTTGGCCTCGACCAGCGCCTGGTCCGAGCCGTCCTCGAGCCGCGCCATCGAGCGCATGCCCGAATTCAGGGACACCGTGCCCAGACTGTCGAGGAAGCCGAGCTCGGCATTGGAAGCGCTGCGCTGGTTGATCTGGAAGCGCAGATCGCCGCCGAGCAGCGTCTGGCCCTGATTGGCGACGCCGGCGGTGATCGCCTGCGCCACC
>NZ_RZSC01000864.1:0-2294 GCF_003998155.1 Mesorhizobium sp. M1E.F.Ca.ET.063.01.1.1 | reverse complement strand
TCAGCGAAAAGACGTAAGAAGTGGGGTTGCCGCGGCCGGACTTCGCCTGCACCTTCATGTCGGTGCCGGTCTTCATGGCGGCGATCAGGACCGGTTCCTCTGCCGCGTTCTCGACCCAGGCCGACTTGCCGCGGGTGAACATCGAGAAGGTCTTCTTGTCGATGGTGACGGTGGCCTTGGAGCCTTCCTGGAAATTGTAGCCGGCGATGAATTGCGGCTCGTAGGAGACCTGCTGACCCGGGCGCTGGCTGACGAAGAAGAACATGTCGCCGTGATCGAGCGACGGCGGCTGCTTGTCGGTCGGAACCGTCAGCACGTAGCAGACTTTGCCGCCCGCCGACTGGTAGCTGTAGGTGCCCCAGGCGTTGTGCTGGCCGATCTTGGTCGCCTGCTGAGCCAGCGCCGGCCCCGCAAAAGCGGCCGCCAGGACCAGGCTCGAAACCGTAGCAATCAATCCGCGCATCGTTCTTCCCGTATTCCAACTGGTGCGGAGGCGGGCCGCCTGGCGTCCTGCCGTCGCTTCATTTTGATTTAATCAGGGTTACCAAACGGTGAATTGTCCTCAAGAAAAGGAACTCACCCCAGGAAACCGCCACCATTCGCGCCACCGCTGGAAATGCGGCGATCACGATGTCCCGGCGCGAACTTGGAGGCCACGAAAGCGGCAAGAGTTTGTCTTTTCGCGCGGGCGGTTTCGCGGTGTCGTTGTGCCAAAATGTCGGCCAGGGTCAACGCTTGTCAGCCAGTGCGTCCCTGGCGGCCTGCCGGTGCGCCGGCGTGATATGGGCGCTGACAGCGGTGATCGCGGCGGTCAGCACGGCAAGGTCGTCGGTGAAGCCGAGACCGAAAACGACGTCGGGAATGAAATCCACCGGCAGGACGAAATAGCCGAGCGCGGCGATGAGGATGCCCTTGGCGCGCAGCGGCGTATCCTTGTCCATGGCGCAATAATAGGCGGCGACCACCTCGTCCATGAACGGGATCTGCCGGGCAGCCTTCTTGGCGGTGCGCCAGAATTTCTCGCGCACCTCGCCTTCGCCGGCGAGCTTGTCGCCAAAGCCGAAGAAATCAAAACCGGATTCCTGCGCCATCAGTCTCTCCTTGGCCGCGCGTGTCCTTGCACGTCGGCCCGCCGCGGGAGATGTGGTGAAAGCGCTGCCTCGCTGCAAGAGTTCGGGTGGCTGTTGGCCCGGAAATCGCACTCCGTCCGGCAGGCCGCCTCTAACCGAAGTAGCGGTTCATCCGCTTCGCCAATTCGATATCGAGCGCGGTCACGCCGCCGGCATCGTGCGTGTTCAATGTCACGTCGACGGTCTTGTAGACGTTTGACCAGTCGGGGTGATGGTCCATCTTTTCGGCGGCCAAAGCCACGCGGGTCATGAAGGCGAAGGCCTCGGAAAAGTTCTTGAAGCTGAAGCTGCGCTTGATGGAGGCGCCGTCGGCGGCCAGCGACCAGCCTTCGAGTTCCGCCAAAGCGGCGGTGATCGCTTCCTTGCTGAGTTTCTCTCTGGTCATGTCGATTTCCTGTGCTATTCGGGAAAAATGACCCGCACCATAGCGCCGGATCGATGAGCGCAAAGCCCATAAATTCCGTTCTGTTCGTCTGCCTCGGCAACATCTGCCGGTCGCCTTTGGCCGAAGGCATCTTGCGCGCCGTCCTGGCGGAGCGCGGAGTGGGTCACGACATCGTGCTCGATTCGGCCGCGACCAGCGGCTGGGAGGTCGGCTCGGCCCCGGATCCGCGCTCGATCGCGGTCGCCATTCGCCACGGGATCGACATTTCCGGGCAAAGGGCCCGCAAGATAGCACCAGAGGATTTTTCGCGATTCGACCTGATCCTCGGCATGGACCGGTCGAATGTGCACGACCTCAAGGCGCTGGCACCGCAGGCCGCGCGCGACCGCGTCCATCTCTATCTGGACTTTGCGACCGGAAGCGGACGAGACGTGCCGGATCCCTATTATGACGGACCGGAAGAGTTCGCTTCGGTCTACCGCATGATCCGCGAGGCGTCGGAAGCGCTGGCGAAGCGGCTGGACGCGCGCGCGTCGGCGCCGACCAACGGCCAGGCTTCCTCGACGATGTAAGGGCCGCCGCCGACCGAATCGCGCGACGACATCAGGACGAAGCGGCCGACGCGGAAGGGCAGCGCGGAAAAATTGCCGCGCGCCGAAAGATATTGCGCGACGTCGAGCGGGCTCGCATTGCGCAGGCGCGCAAGCGTCACATGCGGCGTGAACTTGCGCGGATCGGCGGGCAGGCCGAGCCGCTGGCAGATGCGGTCGATCTCGCCC
>NZ_RZSC01000863.1:0-2298 GCF_003998155.1 Mesorhizobium sp. M1E.F.Ca.ET.063.01.1.1 | reverse complement strand
GGATTGGTCTTGAGCATCGCACGATGCACGCCGACCTTACCTCTTTGGGCACAGGTACGATGGCAGGGAAGGACCAGGCACCCGGTGCCTCAGCGGCCGAGTTTTGGCCGTACCGCAACCAGATGCTGGTGACGCTTGCGGCGATGAAATTCATGCCCGAGGGTTTAACCGAGATCATTCTCGGTTCTGTGTCGACGGACCAGCACGCCGATGGAAAAGCGCCGTTTCTGAGGGCGCTCGATCGCACCCTCGCGCTTCAGGAGGGGAATGTGCACGTCAGCGCGCCGGCACGACGAATGTCGACAAAGACGCTTCTGCGCAACTCAGGTTTCCCGTACGAACTGATCGGTCTCACCTTTTCCTGTCATGTCCACGAGTATGCCTGTGGTCAGTGCAATGGCTGCCTCAAGCATCGCGAGTGCGTGGAGACGACTTACCCTCGGCCTAAGAGAGGAGCCGCCTGATGGGAGGCTATGCACCGAGTGGCGCCCGGCAGGCGGCGACTAATCGTAAGCCGGTGGTGCTCGAAGACGGCTGCGATCTGAGTTTCGAACTGGATCTCGTAGGTTTCCGACCGAACGAGGTACCAGGACTGGAGAAGGGCGACGAGCTCCTCGTTCAGATTTCGGTGAATGGCCAGTGGCGCAGCCTCGTTTGCGCAACGAATGCCGGTGCGATCGTGGGCACGCTCGCGGCGTTTCAAGGTCTGGCACAGCTGATCGGCTGCGTTGAGGGTGGGGCGCGCTACATCGCGACTATACAGTTCGTGTCAGCCTCTCGGTGTTCTGTAGCGGTGATGAGGGCATAATGATTATTGCCGGCTCGACCTATCTTGAACGCTGCCAATATCCCAAGTGGGAACGGTTGTTCGGATCGGGGATGCGCGCAGCCATCGCGGCCAGCGGGCTTTGGCACGAAACCGTCCTTCATTCCTACGTTCCGTCGGTCTGGAGGAATGATGCCGAGGCGACACTCTCCAGTTTTGGAATCGTCGGCAACTTGGCGCCGACGAAGCACGAGTTGATTTTCGAGTATCTCGATACGCTGCAGAAGTCGTTCATTCCTGACGCGCTGGACGCAGATCAGCAGGAAGCACCCTTGCAAGTGAAAGGCGACGTTGTGTTGCGCTTCGGGTTCATGGAGGGAAGCGCAAAGGTGGAAGGCAGAACTGTCGTCTACGACCCGCAGAATTCCTATGAGCCATACCACGAAAACGGATCGACGGCTGAGAGGCTAGCGATGATCGTGTCGACTGAGGAGCTCCTTGGTTTCGGCGGCTTCGAGCGCGGGGCGATGCCAACTCCGGAGAAACTTACGCAGGCAGCCGACAACATTTTTGATTCAAAGCCGTCTCCACAGGTTCTGCTGTGCCGTGATCGGTTGGGAGGTATCCAGGTGTTCTTCGGCGGCCCTCCCATTTCCATTCCCAGCTACAACGCTGAGAGTTACTTCCGTATCGGCGTCGGCGACGTTCTTGCAGCCGCCTTTGCGCATGCGTGGGGTGAACGCGGACTAGAGCCGGTGGAAGCAGCTGATTTTGCGGCGAGGAGCATCGCACATTTCATCGAGGATGCTCGACTGCCTCTGCTTCCTCCGGAGAATCTGAATAAGCTTCGTGTCAGTCGGAAGAATGAACAACGCTTGCGGGTCCTTGGTGTAGGCCGCTTCGAGGCAAAGTCGCTGGTAGTTCAAACGCAAGGTTGGATCGAGACTCTTGGCGGAGCGCCAGCCTTCGCATTCATAGACCAAGACCAGGCTAAAGGGCCGATCGACCTCCTGATCATGGGATCAAACGAGAACATCGCACTCAGCGCAGGAATTCGTGAGCAGGTAGGGGAGCCGAAGGTTGTGTTCTGGCCCGAACGCGATCGGCGCACGGTTGAGATGTGCTTCCCAGCTTCGCGCATCGCGGGCGATTATCCGACCGCGCTGTACCACGCGATGAAGGTCCCATCGCAATGACATCGCCGCCTCGGAAGACATCGCCCTACGTGGCCGACAGACGTCCGCACGGCGCACCCGGCCCGGAAAAGTTTGAAGGGATGGTACGGGAAACCCAGGCGCGGTGGATGAAATTCATCGAGTTCATTGACGCGAAGGCGCATCCGATGCGCGTTTTTCGCGGATGTGGCTCGGTATTGCACGAGCACATTCCGACCGTTGGACGACCACCTGCGGTGTACTCTGCTATTAACGAGGAACGAGTCTTTCGCGCATTTCAGCAGTCCGCCGAGCCGATGTTCCAGTTGCCCGTCACCGGCACCTGGAATTGGCTTGCCGTTGCTCAGCACCATGGCC
>NZ_RZSC01000862.1:0-2298 GCF_003998155.1 Mesorhizobium sp. M1E.F.Ca.ET.063.01.1.1 | reverse complement strand
CGAGATGCCGTGGTATGTGATCGTCGGTCCGCCGGCGACCGGCAAGACGACAGCGCTGCGCCAGTCTGGCCTCAGCTTCCCGATCGACCTGACCGATGACCTGCAAGGCGTCGGCGGCACGCGCAATTGCGACTGGTTCTTCTCGGAGACAGCGGTGCTGATCGACACCGCCGGCCGCTACGTGCAGCAGGAGAGCCAGCCCGATGTCGACGCCACCGAATGGCTTGGCTTCCTCGACCTGCTTAAGAAGCATCGGGGCCGCCGGGCGCTGAACGGCGTCATCGTCGCGCTCTCCATCGACACGCTCTCGGAAGGCGACGAAGCCATCAAGGCGCATGGCCGCAAGATCCGCCGCCGGCTGGCGGAGCTGAACGACCGTCTCGAAATCCGCCTTCCCGTCTATCTGATGCTGACCAAGGCCGACCTGATCAAGGGGTTCGAAGCCTTCTTCGGCGGCTTGTCGACCGCCGCGCGCGAGCAGGTCTGGGGAACGACCTTCCCCCTCGACGCGCGCGTCGACGCCAAGGCAATAGAAAACGAGCTCGCCGCGCTCGCCACTGAGCTGGAGCGGCGGCTGGTGCCGCGCCTGGAGGACGAGGACAAGCTTGGCGCGCGCGCCGAGATCTTCCGTTTTCCGGCTCAGCTCGCCAGCCTTTCCGAGCCGATCCAGGTGCTGATCGAGGCGATGTTCGGCGAAAGCCGTTACGAGGAAGCCGCGTGGCTGCGCGGCCTCTACCTGACATCGGCGACCCAAGAAGGCGCGCCCATCGACCGGCTGACCGCGGCGTTGTCCTCCTCCTTCGGGCTGCCGCCACGCCGCGCCATGCTTTCGCCACGCGTCGAGAAGCGCAGCTTCTTCCTGCGGAATCTTTTGACCGAAGTCATCTTCAAGGAAGCCGGCCTCGGCACGTTCGATCCGCTGGCGCAGCGCCGCCGCGCCTGGATCTGGCGCGGCGCGGCCACTGCCTGCGCGCTCGTGGCCCTGCTCGCCGGCGGACTGTTCACCTGGTCCTATCTCGACAACCGCAATGCGATCACCGAGCAGGCCGGCCAGTTCGAGGCGCTGCAGGCGCCGCTGACCGACGTTTCCGCCGCGCCGGCATCCGTGGAGCAGCCGACGATGGATGGAGCGCTGGCCGCGATGGATGCGATCGCAACGGCCCGCACCGCGCCGCCGGACGCACCCCACAACCTGCTTGGCCCGACCGCCTCGGCGGAGCTCGTGCGCGCCCAGACCGACACTTACGACCATGCGCTGCGCAACGTGCTCGAGCCACATATGGTGGCGCTGCTCGAGGCCACGATGTGGCGGCAGATCCGCGATCCGGATTTCATGCTCGGGGCGCTCAAGACCTATCGCATGATGACGGGCCTGTCGCAGATGGACCCGGACTTCGCCCAGAACTGGTGGGCGAACAGCCTGCCGGAATTCGCGCCTGCCCCGCCCTTCCCCACGGCGGACGCCGAAGAGCATCAGCTTGCCGCGATCCGGCGCATGGCGGTCGACGACAGCTATATCGCCCCGGACAAGGAACTGGTGGCTGAGGCGCTGAAAACCGTGTGCACGATCTCGCTGCCGGAGCGCGCCTATAAGCAGCTTCTCGCCGATCCGGAAGTGGCGGCCGTCAAGGAATGGGTGCCCGCCAATTTTGCCGGACCGAACGGCGCCAAAGTGTTCGCGCGCCGCTCCGACAAGACGCTGCGCGTCGGCGTTGCCGGGGCCTTCACCTATGCCGGCTTCCATGACGCCGTTCTCGACCGGGTCGAGGATGTGGCGGCGCAGGCGGCGCTCGATCGGGCGGTGTTCGCCGGCGGCTGTTCGGAGAATTCCGAAACCTCGGTCTCGGCGCTCTCCGAGGACATTCTGAAGCTCTATTACGACGATTATATCGCGCAGTGGGACAGTTTCCTGCGCGACATGCGGCTGGCGCCGCTGAGCGACCTCAACGTCGCCAGCGAAAATCTCAAGGATCTTTCGAGCGCCGATTCCGCGTTGAAGCGGCTGCTGAAGGCAGTCGTCCAGGAGACTGACCTGACCCGATCCGACGAAGCGCCGGCCGACGACAAGGGCGCCGCGAAGACCGGCTCTAAGCTCTTGAGCAAGCTCGGCAAGCTGGGCAAGGTGGTGAAGACGGGAGCGAAATTACTGCCCCGCGCGGGCTCGGCCGATCAGGTCGACATGACCGGCAGCCTGGTGGCCGCGCACTTCAAGCCGCTCAAGGGCACGATCGCAGAGGTCGACGGCCAGCCGCCGGCGCTCGACGCGGCCGTGGTGGCGCTGACGGCGCTGTCCAACGT
>NZ_RZSC01000861.1:0-2299 GCF_003998155.1 Mesorhizobium sp. M1E.F.Ca.ET.063.01.1.1 | reverse complement strand
AGACTGCGCCCAGCGACTTGGCCAGCGCTTCGCCGACGACCGTCTTGCCGCAGCCGGCAACCCCCATCACGACGATGGCCGGCGCTGACCGGATCTCGTTCAATCAAGCCTCCGATGGTTTTGGCCTTGCCGACCCTTCATCCGCGATCAGCGGCTTGCCGGCGCGCGGCCATAGAGCAGAAGCATGGCGACGATCACGACGCCATAGATGATCTGCCGTCCCGCCTCCGGCATCTGCATGACCGACAGGATCGATTGCAGCAGCGTGATAAGGATCACGCCTGCAACGGTTCCGAGATAGGAGCCGCGCCCACCGAGGATCGAGGTGCCGCCCAGCACCACCGCGGCGATCGACGGTAACAGATAGGCGTCGCCCATCGACTGCGCGGCCTTCGATGCATAGCCGGCGAGCAGGACGCCGCCAAAGGCCGAGAGCCCGCCGGACACGGCAAAGGCAATCATCACCACACGGCGCGTGTCGATGCCGGAGAGATAGGCGGCGCGCTCGCGGTTGCCGATGCCGTAGACGGCGCGGCCGAAACTGGTGCGTGTCAGCACGAAAACCATTGCGGCCCCTATCAGCGCCCAGATGATCACGGCGTTCGGCACCCCCGGTATGGCAAAACCGGTCGCGAGGTAACGCATCGCCGCCGTGGCCGAATCCTGCGGCGAGAACCCGCCCGTATAGACCACCATCAGCCCCTGCGCGACAGCGTTGGTGGCTAGAGTGATGATCATCGAGGGAATGCGCAGGTAAGCGACGCCGATGCCGTTGACGATGCCGATCGCCACGCCGCACAGGATGCCGAAAGGAATGGCCAGCGCGATGCCGGCCGGACCGTAGGCGGCGGCCGCGCAGGCCATCATGGCGCCAGTCGCAACGGCCCACGGCACGGACAGGTCGATCTGGCCGAGCAGGATCACCAGCATCATACCGGTGGCGATCACGCCGAGAAACGAGGCGACCTTCAGTTGCTGCAGCAAGTATTCCGGCGACAGGAAGCTGCGCGAATAGAGGCTGCCCACCAGAAGCAGAAGCAGGATGCAGGCAAAGGCGGTGATCACCGCGGGGTCGGCGCGGCGGAGGAATTTCGGCATACGGCCGGCGATGCCGCCAAGCGTCGTTTCGCTCACAGGAACCACTCCAGCCGGTTGCGCACCCGAAACAGCGCGAAGGCGCCGAGGCTGACCGCGATCAACAGGATAACGCCCTGGAACAGCGGCTGCCAGAGCGGATCGAAGTCGAAGACGAACAACAGGTCGCCGATGGTGCGGAAGGCGAGCGCGCCGAAGATCGCGCCGATGGCGCTCCCCTTGCCGCCGAACAGCGACACGCCGCCGAGCACGACGGCGGCGATGGAAAACAGCGTGTAGGCATTGCCGCTGGCATAGGCCGCCTCCCCCGTATAGGTGAAGAAGGTGAGGAACAGGCCGCCGATCGCGGCAAGCAGGCCGGCCAGCGTATAGGCAAGGAACTTGCCGCGGCGGATCGGCACGCCCGACATATAAGCCGCCGTCTCCGAGGAGCCCGCCGCATAGGCGGCGCGGCCGAATTCGGAGCGGCTGAACGGCACCCAGACTATGAGCACCACGACGAACAGTGCCACCAGGCTTGCTGGCACGACGCCGAAGAAGCGCCCGGTCAGGAAATCGGCGAGGTCTTCATTGACCGAACCGCCGGGCACCGGCCGCAGCAACAGCGCAAGGCCGAAATAGACAGCACCCGTAGCGATGGTGGCGACGATCGGCTGCAGGCGGCCATAGATCACGATGGCGCCGTTGACAGCCCCGCAGATGAGCCCGGTGCCAAGCACGGCAGCCACACCGAAGGCGGTTTCGAGCCCGGTGCCGATCACCAGCCAGGAAGCCATGCAGTTGGTCAGTGTGAAGATCATGCCGACCGACAGGTCGATGCCGGCGGTGATCACCACCAGCGTCTGCGCCATCGCAACGAAGGCCAGCAGCACGCCCTTGTTCGCCGCCGTCTGCACGACATTGGCGGTGAAGCCGGCCGGATGGTTCGCGCTGTAGATCGCGAACATGACGATGAAGATGCCGAACGCGAGCAATGTTCCGCGCTGCTCGGCCAGCCAATAGCGCCAGTCCTTCACGCCGCGCCCCCTTTCACCACGTTCTCGCTCCTGGCACTTTCTCCGTGGATGTTCAGCGCGCTGGCGATCAGCGCGTGCTCGGTGATTTCGGCGCCGACCAGCTCGCGCTTGACCGCGCCGTCATAAAGCACAAGCACGCGGTCGCAGCAGCCGATCAGCTCGTCATAATCGGTCGAATAGAACAGGAT
>NZ_RZSC01000860.1:0-2316 GCF_003998155.1 Mesorhizobium sp. M1E.F.Ca.ET.063.01.1.1 | reverse complement strand
CGCCTGACCGCCCTCACGCCTCCGCATCGAGCGCCGTCAGCACATCGGCAAAACTCGTCTTGCAGACGAAGCCGAGCCGTTGCCCTGCCCGCGACGGATCGTAGACGCGGTCGATCGACGAGAACATCGTCCAGCCTTTCCTCGCATAGAGCCTGGGATAGTCCGGGAAATAGCGCGCGACGACAGCCGGCGCATCGGCGATCAGCTCGGCGCAATCATCTGGCCGGAACGGCGTCGGCGCCGAGATGATGAAGATATCGAAGCCGAGGCTCGGCGCCTTCTCCAACGTCGCGACATGCGCCTCGGCCGCGTCCTCCACAGTCAGCCGCCGAAACAGCAGCTCGTTCGCCTTGGTGTTGGCGTCGGATTGCTCGATCGCATGCGCCATGTCGTCGGCTTCGGGAAAGAAGCGGGCCGTGCGCAGCACCACCACCGGCAACCCGTGCTGAAGGTGGTAGAGGCGGCAGAGATGCTCGGCCGAGAGTTTGCTCACGCCGTAGATGTTGCGAGGCTCGGGCGACATGTCTTCCGTCAGCCAGGCCGCCTTGCGCGCACCGCCCTGGAAGCCTTCGCGGATCGCCTGGGAAATCATCAGCGAAGTCGTGGAGGTGAAAACGAAACGCTGGACACCGGACGCCACCGCTGCGTCCAGCAGGTTGAGCGTGCCCTGCACATTCGTCGCGATGAAATCGGTATTCTGGTAGCGCTCGATGTCCGGCTTGTGCAGGGCACCACTATGGATGATGGCCTCTATGCCGTTCTCGCTGACTGTCCGCAGCACGAGATCGCGATCAGCGATCGAGCCAACTACCTGAGTCTCTGCCGACGGAACGGGGTCGAGACCGATCACCTCATGGCCAAGGCGGCGCAGGCGCGGCGCAAGCGCGCTGCCCAGCCAGCCGGACGATCCTGTGAGCAAGACACGCATCGATCACACCGTCATTTCCGCCGGCTGCTGTTAAGCATGGATGACAGCGGTGCGCGAACGGATAAGTTGTGCGCCAGACTGAGAAACCGCTGTTCCAGCCACCGATTCGGGAAACCCATTCATGACCCCTCGCCTGCTGCTCGCCGCTCTTGGCCTCATCGGCCTCGTCCTGCCGGCCTATGCCGACGGCGAGGTGCAGAAGCTGATCACCGCCGCCGACAAGGCGCGGCTCGACAAATATGGCGACACGCGCAAGGCCGCCCTCGAGGAGGCGAAGGCCGGCAATCCGACCGAGGTCAAACAGCTCGATGCGCTGCTCGCCAAGCCGCTGGTCGCCTTCTCCGACAAGGACCTGACCGGCAACTGGAAATGCCGCACCATCAAGGCGGGCGGTATCAGCCCGCTCGTCATCTATGGCTGGTTCAAGTGCAAGGTGACCGACGATGGCTCGGGTTGGCGGCTGCAGAAGATCAGCGGCTCGCAGCGGACCATGGGCCGCTTCTTCGACGACGGCGAGAAGCGCGCCATCTACCTCGGCTCGTTCTCGGTCAATGACGACAAGGCCAAGCCCTATGGCAGCGGCCCCGAGAGCGACCAGGTCGGCTATGCCTTCCGCAGCAGCGCCACCGAATGGCGCATCGAATTCCCCGCGCCCTATTACGAATCGAAGCTCGACATCATGGAGTTCAAACGCTGAGCAGAGCCTGCATGTCTGGCTGAGGTCGCGTCACACCAAGGATTAACCCGCCCCGCATAGCATCCGCCCGGTTTTCAGAACGGGTGCTTGCCATGGCAGCGTCGGAATCCAGTCTACGACCGATCGTGGTCGTCACCGAGGGCGGCCCGCATATCTGGGCCATCGTCAACGCGCTTGCCGATCGCGTCGGCCCTGTCAGCGTCGTCCTCGAAGCGCCCGAATCCAAAAAGCGATTGCTGCTCGGCCGCGCACACCGCCAGGGTTGGATCTCGGCCGTCGGCCAGCTTGGCACGATGGTGCTGACCAGGCTCGGCAAGCGGTTCTTCGTCGGCCATGCGGCGCGCATGATCACCGAGGAGAAGCTCGAGACGGAGCCTCGCCCCGGCCAAACGATCATCCATGTGCCGTCCGCCAACGGGCCTGAATGCCTTGAGGCGATCGGGAAGATCAAGCCGGGCGTCGTGCTGCTCGCCGGCTGCAGGCTGCTGTCGAAAGATACCCTCGCGAAGATGCCCTGCCCGGTCCTCAATTATCACGCCGGCATCGCCCCGAAATATCGCGGCATGAATGGCGGTTACTGGGCGCTGGCCTGGTGCGATCAAGAGAATTTCGGCACCACCGTGCATCTGGTCGATGCCGGCGTCGACACCGGCGGCGTGCTGAAGCAGGCGCGCGGCAAGCCGAAACACGG
>NZ_RZSC01000085.1:0-14228 GCF_003998155.1 Mesorhizobium sp. M1E.F.Ca.ET.063.01.1.1 | reverse complement strand
CTGCTCTTCCGACTGTTTTACCCGCTCCGCGGCATTCGTTTCAGAGCGCATTGCCGTCACTGCCGCCAGGATCTCGACGGCCGCGAACGCCGGTGCCATGCTTCGGAAGAACGACTGCGAACTTGATGCGACGATGATTGTTTCCCGCGCGATCCGGGTCAGCGGCGACACGCTGCTGTCGGTGATTGCGACCACGCCGACGCCCTGCCGGGCCGCCTGGCGCGCCACGTCGATCGTCGTTCGGTCATAGGGCGCCATGCCGACGGCAAGCAGCACATCGCCGCCTCCCGCAAGCTGGAGAGCATCCAGACCCTGACCAGCCATGTCGCCGACAAGCGTCACCCTGCGGTCGCTCGCGGCCAGGAACGACATGATGTGAACGAAGCGGCTCGCGACCGGATAGGCGGAGCGCGAGCCAAGGGCGAACAGGTTGCGGGACCTTCCCACGAGATCGGCGGCGGCGATGAATTGCATCGCATTGCCATATTCGCCAAGGCTTGAAATCTGGGCCGCGAGGGCGTCGGCAACGACCCCGACAGTCGAAAATCCGGAAGCGCCGTCCCTCTCGCCCCCCTGTCGAGCCGGCTCGCCGGCAGCCGTCTCGCGCAGCGCCCGCGCATAGAGGCTGCGCATGTCCTCGTAGCCATCGAGGCCAAGCCACCGCGCCAGCCGCATCATGGTGCTGTGCGAAACGCCGGCCTGGTGCGCCTGCTCGCGCATCGACATCAATGCGACATCCTTGGGATGATCCAGCACGAATCGCGCGGCGACCCGCAATTGCGGCGGCATGTTCTCGAACCGTTCGACCAACAGCTCGGCCAAAGGACCTTTTTCCATCCTGATATACCCCATTTGCCCATCTTGGAAGTTACTCCCCGCCAGCCGGCAACGCAACAGTTGGAACTGAACTGTTTCATAAATTCCAAATGGACTTTCAATTCGGATCGCGCTGCCGTAAACTGCGTTGGCAATCTGCCGGGGTTCGTCGCGTGCGGCTCCGGAGATTGCGACCTGAATAGTCCCCCAAGGAGACAATGATGGCTGCAACCCCTCCCATTACATCCGGCTCCGCCGGATCGCCGGAACAGAACCTCGACAAGATGATCAAGCACCAGGAGCGCATGTTTGGCCTGGAGATCACCAAAGAGATCGCGAAATCCCAGCATGACATGCTCATGAGCACCGCGAGGACGCTCGGTCAGTCGGCCGAAAAGGCCTGAGGCGGGATTCTCAAGCCCCATGCGTCGCCGCAAGCAACCGGCGGCGCACAGATGTTTCTACGCAACCAGGCTGGGTCTCAAATCATATCGGCGGGAGATGAAGTGGCATGACCGCTAACTCTATCGGCAGGTCTGGGGATTTGAATCCGGCGCGTTGGGTCCGCTCGATGATTGCCCCTGGGATTGCCCCTGGCCCTGCATCCGGGTCTTGCGTTGCGCTCAATGTCATTCATGGATTTCATGCCGGCGCGGAACTCAGTCTGGCCGAGCCGCTCTACACGGTCGGATCAAGCACGGAGTCCGACATTGTCCTCACGGATGCCGGCATAGCGCCGATCCACGTCAGGCTGCGGCGCAAAGGCAGCCAGATTGAAATTGAGGCCGTCGGCGGCGACGTCACCCTCGCCACGGGCGAGACGCTCCATGAGGGCCAGGGCAGCCGTTGCAGGCTGCCGGTCGAGATAACGGTCGGCGAAGCCCGTATCCTGCTGACTGACCCGCGGCGCACGCCAGATCGCTGGTCTGTTTCCAACCGTCCCTTCCTCGCTGCGGGCGCGGCTGTCTTTGCCGTATTCGCTGTTTCCATCGCTGCGATCGGCTTTTCCTTCGCCAAGCCGGATATTGCCGAGAGGGCTTCCGCACCCGGCGGCGAGGTGACCAGAGTGGCCTTCGCCGGCGATGCAGGGCAGCGTGTGATGGACGATTCGTCGTCCGAAGAAATGCAGAACGCTGCCGAAGCGGAAAACCAACTCAAGCAGCGTCTCGAGCAATCCGGGATAAGCACGTTGACCGTCGAACGGTCGCCCGGACGCCTGGTGGTCTCGGGTCTGATTCCGGATGACAAGAACGGCGCCTGGACGGAGACGCAGTCTTGGTTCGACCAGGCATTCGGCGCCCGCACTCCCCTGGTCTCCAACGTCATGATCGGCAACGCCGAACAGCCCCCGCGTCTGACGCTGCAGGCGATCTGGTACGGCGCGCGGCCCTATGTCATCGCTGCCGATGGCGCCCGCTACCATGAAGGTGCGTTCACCAATGACGGCTGGACCATCAAGCACATCGGCGAGACGGAACTGGTTCTGACGAAGGGCGGCGCCACGGTCGCGCTGAAATATCCGTGAACCGCCGGCTCGAAGGGCCGCGATTCGACTCGGCAACGAAGGACACCGCCGCAGGCCGCGAATTGCGGCAGGCGGAAGGCGTGCGCGGCCAGGGGATTTACCGGCGTCGGATGAACGGCACCGGCAGGGCCACAAACCGGGCCCAGGGGACAAAACCAACCGCGGGTACGGAAAAGCCCGAAACCGCGGAATTCCAGACTGCGCACGGTTCGGCTGGTGAATCGCTTGATGAGATACTCACCAAGTTCGTCATGCCCGCCATCCCCGAGCCTGCCATCCTGCGTCGGTGCGCATCTATTCTCCGGCATTTCGTGACGCAACAGGTTCCCGATCTGGACGGCGGCGAACAACTCAAGGCCCTCGCCAGAACGCTGATGGAGGATGAGATCGAGCGTCATCGCGATCTGCTTGGCAGGATGCAGGAAGGAATCGAGACCTGACCGATCCGCGTGACACGGTGCAGCTGCTGCACGTCCTGGGCTATCTCTACGGGTGTCACGGGCAGGCAAAGCGGGGCGCGGCGTACCTGCTCATCGCCGCGCAGCTTTCGCCGGGAAATGCCGGCGTGCTGCGGACATTGGCGCACCTGCTCATCCTCGACGGCGAGGCCGACAAGGCGCTCGCGACAATCGCTCGGCTGGAGACCCTGGAGGGAATGGACCATCCGACGCTTGGATTGCTGAAGAGCCGTGCCTTGCTCGCCGCCGGCCGCAAGACGGAGGCGCATGACGCCATGCGAAGCTTCCTGTCGCGACGAGGTGCCGAATGACCGTCTCGGAGCGTCTTGTGCAATTCCTGGCGAGGCTGTCCCGCCGAAGCGATCTCGTCATTGCGATCCTGATGCTGGTCGCGGTGGTGATGATGCTTGTCCCGTTGCCGACCTTCCTTGTCGACGTTCTCATCACCGCCAACATCGCCATCAGCGTGCTTATCCTGCTGGCTTCGTTCTACGTCTCCCATCCGCTCCAGTTCTCCTCGCTGCCGTCGGTCATCCTCATCGCCACCCTGTTCCGGCTGGCCATCACGATCACCACCACGCGACTGATCCTGCTCCAGGCCGATGCAGGCGAGATCATTACCGCCTTCGGCACCTTCGTCGTTGGCGGCAGCATCGCGATCGGCCTGGTGGTTTTCCTGATCATCACGGTCGCGCAGTTCATCGTGGTGGCGCGAGGCGCCGAACGCGTCGCCGAGGTGGCCGCGCGCTTCACGCTCGATGCGCTGCCGGGCAAGCAGATGAGCATCGATGCGGAGCTGCGCAACGGCGACATCGATCAGGCGGAGGCACGCCACCTGCGCCGGCAGCTCGAGCGCGAGAGCCAGTTGTTCGGCGCGATGGACGGCGCCATGAAGTTCGTCAAGGGCGACGTCATCGCCGGCATCGTCATCATCCTGGTCAACCTGATCGGCGGTTTCGCCGTCGGAACGCTGCAGCACGACATGTCGCTGGGAGAAGCCGCCGCGACCTACTCGCTGCTCACGGTGGGCGATGGGCTGGTCGCCCAGATACCGGCGCTGCTTGTCGCCGTGGCCGCCGGCACCATGGTGACGCGGGTCGGCAGCGCGGACGGCACCGACGACCTCGGCCGGCAAATCACCGGCCAGCTTCTGCGGGACTCCCGCGCGCTCGCCCTCGCGGCGGTGATCATGGTCGGCCTGGCCATGGTGCCGGGCTTCCCTTCCATCGTATTTCTCGTCCTCGGTGCCGCTTTCGGTGCCGGTGCCTATGCAGTCAATCGCCGCACTGCCCGGGACCCGGAGCCCCACGATATCGGCGAAACCGCAATGGCCGAGCCGCTGGGGAGGCCTGCGTCGATTTCTGCGACACCCGTCGCGGCGCTGCCTTCTTCCTCCCGCGTCGTCGTACGCGTTGGAGCCGAACTCGCGCCCTCTATTCCGGAGCCGGATTTTGCAACGCTCGCCGACGGCGTGCGCCGCGAACTCTTCGGCGATCTCGGCATCGACGTTCCGCCGATCGGCCTTCAGGTCGACGCGAAGATTCCACCGCGAATGATCCGCATCGATCTGGAAGGAGCACCTATTCTGGACGCGGAGATTCCTGCCGACCGCGTTCTTGTCGAAGCGGATTTGATGCATCTCGATCTGCTCGATGTGACTTACGAAAAGGGCCTTCCGATCGCTGGCCTGCGCAAGGTCATCTGGGTTGACGCTCACCACGTCTCGGCACTGAAGGAAGCCGGCCTCAGCTTCTCCACACCGGCGCAGACCGCGGCCAGGTGGACCGCAAATGCACTGCGCCTCTATGCCGGCCATTTCGTCGGGATCCAGGAAACCCGAAGGCTTCTGTCGGACATGGAGCCGGACTACGCGGATCTGGTCAGGCAGGCGCAGGAGATCGTTCCGCTGCCGAAGATCGCGGAAGTGCTTCGGCGCCTCGTCGATGAAAACGTGCCGATCCGCAATTTGCGGCTGATCCTCGAAGCGCTGATCGAATGGGGTCAGCGCGAACAGGACGTCGTTCTGCTTACGGAACATGTCCGCACGTCCCTGAAGCGCCAGATCAGCTTCCGCGCCGCGGGCCGCGACAACATCATCGCGGCTTACGTTCTGCAGCGCTCGGCCGAGGATATCCTCAGAAGCGCGGTGCAAAACACCTCGACCGGCACGTTCCTGAACCTCTCGGACGACGGCGCCCAGTCCTTGGTCACCGAAATCGAGCGAGCCCTGTCGCAGAGCGACACCGGTGTCTCGCCGGTGGTGCTCGCCGCAATGGATGTGCGCCGTCATATGCGAAGCCTGCTCGCGCACAATGCCGTCGAGCTCCCTGTTCTGTCCTTCCAGGAACTCGCCCAGGAATTCAACGTCCAGCCATTGGCCACGATAGCCGGGCGCTCCGACAAGGGCCGTACGCGCAATGTCTCCCAGTCGCTTCCGCCGGCTCAGGCGAATGCCGGACAAGAGGCGACCTCCTGACGCCGAGGGGGCGGAAGCAGGCGTCGGGGAAATCCACATGCTCAGGAGAGGAACGGCATGACAATCCACGATACCGCAGCAGGCGTTCGGTCCGCCGCTTTCGCCAGGCGGATGGACGCGCGCCGGCTCGCTGTCGCGGCGGCCTGCTTTCTGCTGGCGTTTTTGTTCATGCTTGCCGACGCCTCGGCGCAGAACGCATCGCCACTGCCGAGCAAGCCGACACTCGACCTGCCTGTCGGACAGGGACGCTTGTTGCGGTTCAACGAACCGGTCGAATCCGTGCTGATTGCGGACACCACGATCGCGGACCTTCAGATCGTGTCACCGAGCCTGGTCTATGTTTTCGGCCTCAAGCCCGGCCTGACCAATCTCATTGCGGTCAAAGCCGATGAGCAGATCGAGGCAACGGCTCAATTCCGCGTCACGCCCGATGTCACGCCCGCCAACGAGGCCAAGCACGCGATGCAGCCGAACTCGGCGACAAACCTCCACATTTTCGGGACCCGCATCGTCACCACGGGCGAAGCGCGAGGCATCGACGAGGCGAGGGACCTGGACAATGTCGCGCGCACGTTCTCGCCGCCGGAGCAGCCGCCTCTGAACAACATGACCGTGCAGGGTTCTCAGCAGGTCAATATCCGGGTTCGCTTCGCCGAGGTCTCGCGCACGGAGTTGCAGTCCTACGGCGTCGACTGGTCCGTCGGATACAAAAGCGGCGGCTTCGAATTCAACATGTTCCAGGACAATGGCGTGCCTTCCGGCGACGGGAATTTCGGTCTGCACATGGACCAGGCGCACGGCATCAATTTCGACGTCCTCATCGAAGCGCTGCAGCGCAACGGCGTCGTCAAGATACTGGCCGAACCGAACCTAACTGCCGTGACCGGCCAGACCGCGAACTTTCTCGCCGGCGGCGAAATTCCGGTGCCGATCGCGCAGGGAACTGATGTCACAACCATTCAATACAAGCCTTTCGGCGTGTCCCTCGGCTTCACCCCGACGCTGATCGGCCGCAATCGCATCGCGCTCCATGTCCAGCCGGAGGTCAGCTCCTTGTCGGATGCCGGCGCCGTAAGCGCCAACGGCTTTGCCATGCCGAGTTTCGTGGTGCGGCGAGCGGACACGACGGTCGAGGTGGCAAGCGGCCAGACCTTTGCGATCGCGGGACTTTTCCAGCAACGGACCTCGCGCAATCTGGAGAAGTTTCCGGTTCTCGGCGATGTGCCGGTGCTTGGCCCGCTCTTCCAGTCACAGCGCTTCCAGCGCGAAGAGACGGAACTGGTCATCCTGATCACGCCCTATCTGGTCGCGCCGGTGCGCGACAGCCTCGCCACGCCGCTCGATCGTCCGGCGGCCAAGCGCCACAGCCGCAAGCGGGTCAATGACGCGTCGGCGATGGGCCTGATCGTCAAATAGGGGGGAACAACCATGACATCGCCCATTGCTCTCTGCTCCATTGTCCCGGTGCTGCTTCTGTCGGGTTGCATGAACGGTCCGCGAGAGCCGCAGGACTACTCTCCGGGCTACAGCTACGTTTCGACCGACACCGGCGGTTCCGAAAAAGGCGTCGGCGGCTCCGTCCTCGCTCCCGACGCGTGTCTGGCCGAACCGGCCGATGACGATGGCACGCCCGCCGCGACCAGGCTGACGATCGTCTCGGGCGTCGGCTCCCAGCTGCCGGCCGGCTGCGCCAACGCCTACAACCTCCAACGCATGGCCGAAAGTCAGCGGGACCTGGTCGAGGGCCGGCAGTTGGGGAAAGCGGCCGCGGCGCCGAGCGCAAGGGCCGCGCGGCGCTACCTCGATGGCGAAGAAGCTCCGACCGGCGGAGCCAACAGCGCGCCGCCGACGACGCCGCAGACAACACTTCCCGTCGAGTAACGGGCAGATGCGGCTTTGCCCGCCCTGCCCTGCTCCCGCCATCTGTCTTGGCAACGAGCTCGACGGAAAACCCCTTCGGACGTCCTACCCGTTAGCCGAGGATAGAGCCGAGCGCTTTGGCCCTGGCCTGAGTGCTGCCCTTCGAGCGGATGGCCTTGGCGCGAGCGAGCAAGGTGCTTACCTCCTTGGTCGTCAGGCCGATCGGCGGCGAAGCCTTGACCTGGTCCTCTTCACCAAGAAGCCCGTATACCACCACGATATTGCGCTTGTGGTGCAACTGCGCATTGGGTGCGGCGGAGACCTTCTGAGCCAGCGGATGCGCGGCGGCGGAATTGCCCTCGAGTGCGGCCGCCAGCGCCATGTTGGTCTCGATATCGAGGTCGCCCGGCGCAAGTTTCAACGCCTGTGCGAACGTCGTTTGCGCCTCGGCCGTCTGGCCCGCGAATGTCTGCGCCACGCCCAGCCGGTTGTAGGCGGTGCTGGTGTTGACCAGCGGCGCGGCCTGCGCGAGGGCGCGCATGCCGGCATCGACATCGCCCGTCTCGATCATCGCCGAGCCGAGGCCGAGCATCGCCTGGCCGTCATTGGGAGCCTTGGCGAGCGCAGCCTGATAGGCCTTGGCGGCCTGGTCCGGATAACCGGCGCGCATGTAGGCCTCGCCCGCCTTGACCAGGGCGATCGGTTTGGCGTCCGGCATCGCCGCCGCACGCTGGTAGAGCGCGATCGCGGTGTCGCTGTCTCCGCGCGCATCGATATCGTCCGCAAGCTTGATCAAGCGTTCCGATTGCGAGGATGGGGCCTGCGCTTTCGCCTTGTCGGCATCGGTTTTGGTCGTCTGACAACCGGTCAATGCCAGCAGGACGACGACTGGCAAGAATACGACATGCTGCCGCATATCCACCTCTCCGTATTCAAGCCCGCCGCACCTTACACAGGTCGTCGGCCGGCTGGAACCACACCAGTGCGATAAGATTGCAACATGGCCGAAGAAGCTGAGGAAAAGAAACTACCGGCATCCGACAAGAAGCTTCGCGACGCCCGGCGGAAAGGTCAGGTTCCACAGAGCCGCGACCTGGTTTCCGGCTTCACTCTCTTTGCAGCCCTTGCCTATCTCTATTTCGCCTGGCCGATGCTCGTCGAACACGTTCTGGATCTCGTGCGGATCGTGACGACACCCAACGGCGGATTCGCGGAGGTCAGCCTGCGGGCCATCCACCATTGGCTCTCGACGGTGATGCTTATAACCCTGCCGCTGGTCGCGATCGTTGTGGTGCTCACTGCTATCTTCGGCATGCTGGGGACATTCGGCCCGGTCTTCTCGTTCGAGCCGCTCAAACCGCAATTCGATCATATCAATCCGGCGAAGGGCCTGCAGAAGATCCTGTCGCTCCGCAACGTCATCGAGTTCACCAAGGGCTTGGCCAAGGTGGTGTTGCTGGCGGGCCTCTTCGTATTCATCCTGATCGCATGGCTTCAGCCGCTCTTCGATGCGCCGGGCTGCGGTCCGTCATGCCTGGAGCCGGTTGTCCAAGCGGTGCTGACGCCATTTGGAATTGCCGCCGCCCTCGCCTTTGTCGCCATCGGCCTGATCGACATTCCCATTCAGCGCTGGTTGTTTCTGCGCGACATGCGCATGACGACCACCGAGTACAAGCGCGAACACAAGGATCTCGAAGGCGATCCGTTGATCAGGCATGAACAGCAGCGGCAGCGGCGCGAGGCGGTGATGCAGCCTGCAAGGCTCGGCGTAAAAAACGCGGTCATCGTCTTCGTGTCCGGCGACCTTGCAGTGGCGCTACGCTACATCAAGGGCGAAACACCCGTACCGACGATCGTTGGCAAGAGCCAGGACCGCGCCGCCAACGATATGGTCGCTCAGGCACGCCAGGCTGGCATTGCCGTGGTCGAAGACCCGGCTCTCGCCGAAGCACTTTTCGAGCGCACGAACACTGGAACCTACATCGGCCAGGAGATGTTCTCGCCCGTCGTTCGCCACCTCGTCCGGCTCGGGCTCACTTGAAAGTTGGATGCGATCAAGGCGCGGATGCCGAATCATCGCCCTCCCCCGCGTCCGCCGCTTCTTCTCCTCATGCCCGGCAAGCCGTTACGCGACTGCCGGATGCGGCAATGGCGATCGCTCCGGCACCACTGACGCGAGCCTGCCTGTGTTGAGGTTTCACAGCTAGCGAGCGTTGTACTTGGCGTCCACGTCGTCGATGGCGGCGACGTTGCCGGCCGACCGACCCTTCGGATCGAAACTTTCCTTCAGATAAGCGTCGGCGATGGCCTTCGCGAGTTCGGTGCCGACGACGCGCGCACCCATGGTAATGATCTGGGCGTTGTTGGAGAGTGCCGCCCGCTCGGCCGAGTAGGTGTCGTGGGTGAGAGCGGCGCGGATGCCCGGTACCTTGTTGGCCGAGATGCAGACGCCGATGCCTGTGCCGCAGATCAGGATGGCCCGGTCATACTTTCCCGCCAGCAGATCGCTGGCGACGCGGTCTGAAAGATTGGCGTAGAAGGGATCGGGACCGGCCTCCGTGCGCGACACCTCCGAAACCTCGTGCTTGTCTTTCAGGTAGTCGGCAAGAACCTTCGCCAGGCCTTCGCCGGCGCTGTCTCCAGCCACTGCAAGTCTCATGGTCAACTCCTTCTAGAGTGCTGCGGCGCATCTGCCGAGGATGTCGAGATAGCCCTCGACGGCCCATGCGGAGCGCCCGATGAAAAGCCCGTCGACATGCGGGCAGGCGATGAGTTCGGCGCAATTGCCGGGATTGACCGAGCCGCCATAGAGGCAGGGCACGCTGCGTTCGAGCACGTCCCCGGCGGCAGCGATGATCTCCGCCTGCCGGGCGTCGGCATAGTCCGAGGTCGCCGGTACGCCGTTTGCGCCGATCGCCCACACCGGCTCATAGGCGAGCAGGATCGGCGCGGTCTTCTGCTCGGCGGTAAGCTTCGACAACGCACTGCGCACCTGCCTGCCGAGCACCTCGCTGGCACGGCCCGCCTCGCGCTCCGCCAAGGTCTCGCCGATGCAGACAAGCGGAACGAGCGCGTGGCGCACCGCAGCTTCCGTCTTGAAGCCAACCGTCTCGTCCGTCTCGCCGAAATGCTCGCGCCGCTCGGAATGGCCGAGCTCGACGATATCGAGGTTGCAGTCCTTGAGCATGATCGGCGAGATTTCGCCGGTCCAGGCGCCTTCGTCGGCCCAATGCATGTTCTGCGCGCCGACCTTGACCGTGGTGTCGTTCAGCATCGCCTTGACCTCGCGCGCCGCCGTGAAGGGCGGGATCACGAAACGCTGGATGCGCGGATCGCCGCCGGGATCGGACGAAAGCCCGCTGGCGAAGGCGCGCGCCTCGGCCAGCGTCTTGTTCATCTTCCAACTGGTGCCGATCCAGACTTGCTTCGGCTGCGTCATGCCATGGTCATCCAGTTTCGCCGACCAGGGCCCGGGCCGTCGGCTCGTCGGTGATCAGACCCTTCAGCCGCGCGCTCTTCAGCACCGCGCGGATCGCCTCGATTTTTGTGGGGCCGCCGGCGATGGCGATGATCCGGCTGTCCGCCGGTCCGTCCAGATCGACGGCGAGCGTACGGGCGGTCAAGGTTGTTTCCAGCACCCGGCCGCGCGCATCGAAAAAGTGGCCGAGCATTTCGCCGACGCCGCCGACGGCGGTGATCTCGGCAATCTCGCGCGGCTCAATCATGCCGGTCGCCACTAGCTGGGCGCCGGCATCCGCCGTGCCGATGCCGACGAATTTCAGCGTCGCCCGGTTCGACATCTCGAAAATCTCGCGCACGCCGCGCTGCGCCAGGAGCACTTCGCGGTCTTCCGCGGAGTTGGCAAAGAAGGGCACCGGCATGACATAGGCCTGTGCGCCGGTCTTTTCGGTCAGTCGATGCATGACGTCGTGCGGGTTGGCGGCATAGTTGCGCGTCAGGCCGCCAAGCAGCGAGACGAAGCGCACGCCGGCGGCCTCGAAGCGCGGCATCTGATGCACCGCGGCGGCGAGCGTGCGGCCGTGGCCGATACCGATGACGCTGTCCTCGCCGCGCTCGATCTCGCGACGCAGGAAACTGGCGCCCGCGAGCCCAAGCGCCCGCAGCGGCAGGCCTTCCTCGCCCAGATCCGGCGCGACCTCGCAGAAGTCCAGCCCGAACCGATCGCAGAGCTGGTTCTCCAGCAGGGCGCATTCGACGATCTCGCCGTCGATCGAGACCTTCACCGCGCCGTCGGCCACAGCCCGGGCAATCAGGCGATGCGCCTTCACCGAGGGCAGCCCGAGTCGCTTCGCCACCTCGGCCTGGGTGAGCCCGCCGGCGTAGTGCAACCAGGCGGCGCGGATCGCGAGCGACCTTTCCGGGTCCAGTTGACCTGGGCGTTTCACCATCTGCAGTCCTTCATCGCGCGTTTGGGCGTCATCGTCGTCGGCTCAGATATTCAGGCTTTGCACGCCGGTGTCGATATGGGGCGCCCAGAAGGCTATGCTTTCGGCGATCTGCGGAATGACCTGCCGATCATCCGGTTCCCGTTCCTTGAAACTCAGCTCCAGGCAGATCTCGTTATCGACGGCGCCACCTTCGGCCAACGCCTTCAGCAGCTTCTCGGGATGGATGCGGCCCCTGGTGTTGAACTCGGCGGTGAAGGGGCGGTGTCCGCCCTTGTCCATAAGGCTTTGCTTGATGTGGATGATCGGCGATACCTTGGGGACCGCGCGGGCCCAGGCATAGGGATCGTAGTCGTCCGGATTGGCGCTGGTCACGTCGCCATGGTCGATGTCGGCCATCATCCACATCGGCACCGCCATTTCGGCCTTGGTCAGCCTGTCCTGCAGCTTCAGGCATTCGGCGATCGTCTGGCCGAACTCGCGCCCGATGCTCATCGGTTCCCAGAAAACGTACTGCAGGCCAGCCGCCTTGGCGTGCTCGGCCACCTCCGCCCAACAGTCGACGGCGATGCGGATCAGCTCCTCACGCCGGACCGGATCGTCATAGTCTCTGAAGGTGAAGATGGCGAACTGGGTGCCGACGCAAACACCGCCGAGGTCGGCGGTTATGTCGGCGAAGGTCTTGAACCAGTCGACATAGTATCGGCGCACGTCGCGGTCGGGATGACCGAAATGGTTGAGCCGGCCATAGGGACCGGTCATGCCGCTCAAGACCCGGACGCCGGTGCGCCGCAGGGCCGCCGTCATCCGCCGGGTCAGCCGCCGGACCACCGGCGCCGGCCAGCTCGGATTAATGAACTCGTGCGTGAGCTGCAGGTCGCGCAGCTGGAGGCCACGGGCGACGGTCTCGATCAGGTCGTCCGGCTCGGCAAAGCGGTTGACCAGCGGGTTGGTGTTCAGGGAAAGCGTCAGCGCCATGACGTGTCGGTCCCGAAGGTGATCCTGGGTCGAAGTCGCATCGGCATTCACGCTGCCTCGGCAAGGCGCTCGGCCTCGAACCATCTGGCGAAGGCGTGCCGTTCGGCCTCGGTGAGATGCAGGTAGTGCTTGGTGCGCCGAAGCAGGATGTCGTCCGGCGTGCGCGCCCATTCCTTGGCGACGAGATAGCGTACCTCCGCCTCGTAGAGCAGCCCGCCGTGATGGCGGCCAAGACCATCTATGCTTGCCGCATCCTTGACGACGTCCTTGGTGCGCGCGCCGTAGAGCCGTCCGTAGTGATGCACGAGATCGCGCGCCATCCACGGATAAGCCTCGCGCAGGCTGTTGGTGAAGGTCTCGTAGTCGGCATTGGGAATTTCGCCGCCGGGCAGCGGCGCATTCCTGGTCCAGTCCTCGCCCATCTGCGGGAAAATATGCTTCAGCCGGCGCATGCCGCGCTCGGCCAGTTCGCGGAAAGTGGTGATCTTGCCGCCGAAGACGTTGAGCAGTGGCACGCCGCCGGTTTCGTCGAGGTCGAAAACGTAATCGCGCGTCACGGCGGACGGGTTGCCCTTGCCGTCGTCGAACAGCGGCCGCACCCCGGAGAAGGAGTGCAGCACGTCCTGGCGCCGCAGCTTCTCCTTGAAGTAGCGGTTCACCGCCGCGAGCAGGTAGTCGATCTCGGACTCGTCGGCCTTCACATCCTCGGCGCGGCCGTCATAGGCGATGTCGGTGGTTCCGATCAGCGCCATGTCCCCTTCATAGGGGTTGATGAAGATAACGCGCCTGTCGTGATTCTGCACCAGATAGGCATTCGCACCCTGCCAGAACTTCGGCACGATGATGTGGCTGCCTTTGACGAGGCGCACGTTGCGCGACGAGTTCGATCCCGCGACACGGCCAATGACGTCTGAAACCCACGGGCCGGCGGCATTGACGACGCAGCGGGCGCGGAAAATGCGCGTTTGCCCCGTCATCGAATTTTTCGTCGTCACCGTCCAAGCGCCATCTTCGCGGCGGGCGGAAACGGCAGACGAGCGGGTGAGCACCTCGGCGCCGCGCTCGGCCGCGCCGACAGCGTTCAGCACCACGAGCCGCGCGTCGTCCACCCAGCAGTCGGAATACTCGAAGCCGTTCGTGTACCGGTCGAGCAACGGTGCTCCTTCCGGATCGCGTCTGAGGTCGAGCGTGCGCGTGCCCGGCAGCTTTTTCCGGCCGCCCAGGTGGTCGTAAAGAAACAGGCCGAGCCGCACCAGCCAGGCCGGCCGGTCCTGCGGACTGTGCGGCAGCACGAAGCGCATCGGCCAGATGATGTGGGGCGCGGCCTTGAGCAGCACCTCGCGCTCGATCAGCGCTTCGCGTACCAGCCGGAACTCGTAATATTCGAGATAGCGCAGGCCGCCATGCACCAGCTTGCCGGAGCGCGAGGAGGTGCCCTCGGCGAGGTCGTCTTTTTCGCACAGCACGACCGACAGGCCGCGACCTGCCGCGTCTCGGGCGATGCCGGCGCCATTGATGCCGCCGCCGATGACGAAGAGATCGACCGTGTTCGGTTCAAGCCCCATCTCTTGCTCCTTCAGGCGTTTCGGCGGAGGCGCCTGCCGCGTTGCGGCGCGCGGCAGCCAGAGCATCCCAGGCAGGCCCCAGCACCTGGCGTGCCGCGCGGAATGCCGTGAAAAGGTCGTCATAGGCCGCAATCAGCGCCGGAT
>NZ_RZSC01000859.1:0-2322 GCF_003998155.1 Mesorhizobium sp. M1E.F.Ca.ET.063.01.1.1 | reverse complement strand
AGGTCGAATCGGTCGAAGTTGCAGGCTTGGCGCCGGAAGCCGCGCTCATCTCGGTGGCGGTCGAATTATAGGCCGGCGTGACGACCGACATCGTCGGGTCGCCGGTCGAGGTGCAGGAGGCCAGAAGCACTGAGAAAAGCGCTGCCGCTATGCTGCGGCTTTCCCTTCGTGCGAGACGCCAACCCTCTGGTTTCAAAACAAATTTCCCCCTTGGCATCCGGTCCGTTCATCATCGCCGTGGCGCTCCAGTGCCCCTGGCGACGACCTCCTGTTCCCGAACCGGAAACGGGATCTGTATCGTATCTGCAAGCCTCGGATTTATTCTGCGTCTGAAGGCGAATTGAGGTTGCGAAAACGATTAACGCCACCATTTCGGCCTGTTTTGCCAGCCCGTCAACTCACCAGACATTACAGTCCGTTACACACGCATCTTGACATAGGTGCCCGGCGCATCTCCCAGGGTTTTCATACGCTTGCCCGGTTTGCGGGCGGGCACATGCACATTGTCCTGGCTTTCGATCCAGTGCTGCCAGTGCGTCCACCAGGATCCCAGATGCTCGTGCGCGGTGGCGAACCACTGGCCGAAGTCGCCCACCGGCCTGCCGCCCGTCCAGAACTGGTATTTGTGCGCCGCGGGCGGATTGACGACGCCGGCGATGTGGCCCGAGCCCGCCATCACATACTCGACGTCGCCGCCGAAAAACTGCGAGCCGAGGAACACCGAGAGCGCCGGCGCGATGTGGTCCTCTTTCGTGGCAAGGTTGTAGACCGGTATCGTGATGTCGGCCAGCGAGACGGTGCGGCCGGCAAGCTCCATCGTGCCGCGCGAGAGATTGTTCTCAAGATAGCAGTTGCGCAGGTAGAAGGAGTGGTTGGCCGCCGCCATGCGGGTCGAATCGGCGTTCCAGTAGAGCAGGTCGAAGGGCAGGGGGTCCTTGCCGCGCATGTAGTTGTTGATGACATAGGGCCAGATCAGGTCGCCCGAGCGCAGCATGTTGAAGGCGGTCGCCATCTTGGTGCCTTCGAGGTAGCCCTTCTCGCTCATCGAGCGCTCGACCGCGGCAACCTGGTCTTCGTCGACGAAAACCTTCAGGTCGCCGGCATGGGTGAAATCGACCTGGGTGGTGAAGAAGGTCGCCGACTTGATGCGGTGGTCGCCTTCCTGCGCCAGAAGCGCAAGTGCTGCCGCCAGCAGCGTGCCGCCGACGCAATAACCGATCGCGTTCACCTCCTTCTCGCCGGTCGCCTTCTCGACGATGTCGAGGCCGTATTGCAGGCCCTCGCGGATATAGGCCTCCCATCCCTTGGCGCCGTGGCGCTCATCCGGGTTGATCCAGGAGATGACGAAGACGGTGTGGCCCTGCTCGATCGCCCAGCGGATGAAGGACTTCTGCGGGTTGAGATCGAGGATGTAGTATTTGTTGATCCATGGCGGGCAGACGAGCAGCGGCCGCTTCAGCACCGTCTCCGTCGTCGGATCGTACTGGATGATCTCGGCGACGTCGCTGCGGCCGATCACCTTGCCGGGCGTCGTGGCGATGTTCTTGCCGATCTCGAACGGCGCGTAGTCCGCCTGGCGGAGCTTCAGGTCGCCCCTGCCGGCGGCGATGTCCTCGGCCAGCATCTTCATGCCGCGCACCAGGTTCTCGCCGTTGGAGGCGACGGTCTCGCGGAACAATTCCGGGTTGGTCAGGATGAAGTTCGACGGCGCGATCGCGTTGGAGACCTGCTTGACGTAGAAGCTCGCCTTGTGGCGGGTGTGCTCGTCCAGGCCCTCGGCATGCTCGACCAGGTCCGCGGCCCAGCGCGAGGTGACGAGATAGGCCTGTTTCAGGAAATCGAAGAAGGCGTTGCGGCCCCATTCCGGGTCCTGGAAGCGCTTGTCGCCGCGTTCGGGCTTCACCGCGTCCTCGGGCCTTTCGGCATTGGGGCTGACCTTCTGGATGGCGTTCGCCCAGACCGTCATGTAGCCGGCGAAGAGCCGCGTCTGCGCTTCCAGCGCGCGCTGCGGGTCGGCCAGCCAGTATTCCGAGAGCTTGGAGAAGGTCTTGACCATGTCGACCACGGGTTCGGCGACATGGTCGCGCACCTCGCCCTTCTCGCGCGGCTCGGCCCAGGCGGAGGCCGCCTTGCCGGCCTGCTCGACCATGCGCGCCATGTTCAGCGCGAACCGTTCGGGATCTTTCACCAGATATTGCTCGACGGTCGAAGGTCCGTCATTTTCCGCTTTGTCCGAATCGGTCGCTTTGGACATGGTTCGCGGGGTTCCTCCCGGAGCGTTTTCTTGACATATTATCATGGGACATCCGACCGGGTCCAACT
>NZ_RZSC01000858.1:0-2329 GCF_003998155.1 Mesorhizobium sp. M1E.F.Ca.ET.063.01.1.1 | reverse complement strand
AGGCATGGCAGCGCGATCACCAGGGCGACGAGCCGCGGAAACACCAGAACGCCGATCGGATTGAGCCCGATCACCTTCAGTGCGTCGACCTCTTCGCGCATCTTCATCGAGCCGATCTCTGCGGTGATGGCGCTTCCCGAGCGGCCGGCGAGCATGATCGCGGTCATCAGCACGCCGAGCTCGCGCAGGATCAGCACGCCGACGAGATCGACGACGAAGATATCGGCGCCGAAATAGCTGAGCTGATAGGCGCCCTGCTGCGCGACGATCGCCCCGACGATCGCCGACATCAGCACCACCACAGGGATGGCGCCGACGCCCATGCGGTCGATCTGATTGAAGATCGCGGCCGGATTGACGGCATGGCCACGCCCGAGCTTCATCTGCGCGCCGCGAATGGTGGCGCCGAGGATGTTCATCGAAGCAATGAAATCGTCGCGCATCTCGTAGACGCGGCGGCCGACCAGTTCCAGCGCGCGCATGATGATGTTGGGCGGCCCGGCCGGTCCCGATTCGGGTTCGCGCCGCACCGCGTCGCCGACGGCGCCAAGCAGGATCGAGGCGATCTCGCTCTGCCCCTGCACGTGGACTTCGACGCCCTTCTTCTCGAAGGCGCTGGCCAGCCGATCGATCAGCCAGGCGCCCGCCGTATCCATCTTCTCGATATGCGAAAGATCGAGCATCAGCTGCTTTGCGCCGCTGCGCTTCTCGATCCTGCGCATCTCGGCGTCGACCGATGCCACGGTCCGCGTCGTCCAGACACCGGAAAAAGCGCAGCCGAGCACGCCGCCTTCCTCGCCGACGGCGATGCGCGGCTGGTGATTGCCTTCACCGGCAGGCGTGCGGCTTGCGTCGCGTTTGCGGATGGTCAACATGGCGTCCTGTTTAGCGTGACGGAACTGGCGTGTCGATTTGCCGGCAGACCGGTGTCGCACAGCCGGAGAAGAAAAATATGGCGCGTGTCATTTCGGTCGAGGCCGAGCGGTTCCCGATCGCGGGCACCTTCACCATCTCGCGCGGCTCGAAAACCGAGGCGGAAGTCATCACCGTGGCGATCGGCGACAATGGGCATGTCGGGCGCGGCGAATGCGTTCCCTACAAGCGCTATGGCGAGACCATGGAGGGTGTGCGCGCCGCAATCGAGGCCATGCGTGGCAGGATTGAGGGTGGCATCGACCGAGCCGCCCTGCTCGCGGCCATGCCGGCCGGCGCGGCACGCAACGCGATCGACTGTGCCCTGTGGGATCTGGAGGCAAAGCTCAGCGGCAGTCCGGTAGCGGACGCGATCGGCGCCGCCTCGCCAAAGGTGCTGGAAACCGCCTACACACTGTCGCTCGGCGCACCTGAAGCGATGGCCGCGCAGGCTAGCGCCAACGCCTCGCGGCCACTGCTCAAGGTCAAGATCGGCGGTGACGACGACTTGGCGAGAATACGCGCCGTGACGGAGGCCGCCCCGCGGAGCCGTATCATCCTCGATGCAAACGAGGGATGGACCGACGACAACATCGAGGCCAACCTCGCCTTTGCCGCCAGGCAAGGCATCGCGCTCATCGAGCAGCCGCTTCCTGCCGGCCGCGACGGCATCCTGCGCGAAATCGCGCATCCGGTGCCGATCTGCGCCGACGAAAGCGTGCATGAGGCAAAGGACCTCGATTCGCTTGTCGGCCTCTATGACGCCGTCAACATCAAGCTAGACAAGTCGGGCGGCCTGACGGAAGCGCTCAGGCTTCGCGAACGCGCCCAGGAACTGGGTTTCGGCATCATGGTGGGCTGCATGGTCGGCACGTCGCTCGCCATGGCGCCGGCTGTCTTGTTGGCTCAAGGCGCCGATTTCGTCGACCTCGACGGGCCGCTGCTGCTTGCGCGCGACCGCGATCCTGGCCTCGTCTACCAGGGATCGCTGGTGTCACCGCCTGACCGGGCGCTGTGGGGTTGAGCGCGCGGCGAGCCCGATCAACGCAAGGCCAATGATCGCGATCGGAATCATGGCCAGGAAGCCATCGACGCCGAAGCGATCGTAGAGCGGGCCGGAGGCCAGCGTCACCGCGGCCATGAAGAAGCCGTTGAAGAAATAGGCGATACCTTGCGCGGCACCCGTGCGCTCTTCGGAAACCGTTTCGCCTATCATCTTCTGCAGGCCGATCAGGACCATTGCAACCGACACCGAATGCAGCGTCTGGACGCCGAAGAAGCCGGCGACGCCCAGGCCAAGCGGCCAGACCAGCGGAAAGGCGATCCAGCGCACGATCGAGCCGATGCCGGCGATCAGCATAACTTTCACGACCGTGACAGATGCGAAAATACGGTTGAAGAACAAGAACATGCAGAC
>NZ_RZSC01000857.1:0-2330 GCF_003998155.1 Mesorhizobium sp. M1E.F.Ca.ET.063.01.1.1 | reverse complement strand
CGCGGCAGCACGCTGCCGACGGGAAGGAAAAAGGCGCGAATTTCGGCGAGATGGTGAATGGCGCCGAGAAGCCGGCCTTGCAGGGCAAGCAGTCGGCGGAGTCTGTCTCCCCGAATGCCCATCCGACACGGCGTCCCCTCGCCGGTCCGGCCAAGACACAGGCTGGCCAGGATGGACAGACCAGGACTGCCGCGCAGAAGCCGGCGACTGGAAAAGCCGCGAAGAACAAAGCTGATGCCGACCATATGAAGGCCGCGGACGATGCCGGTGCGGCGGCGCAATCGTCGGATGCCGCTCCGTTTGAGGATCGCCTGCCCTTGTTGATGGCGCTGGGCGACATCCGCCATTTCGCAACGTCGACAAATGCCGATCGCAGCGGATCGGCCGCCGAGGGAGAGGCTGGGATCCAATCCTCCCTCGGCCAATCCGCCCCTTCGCAGCTCGCGATCCGTCAGGGCAAACGCATATCGGCCGACGCCACCGAAAGCTCCGAGCCGTTGCCGCGATCCGCTCGCGCCACGATGGCGACGGACAAACCCGAACCCGCCTTCGGCCAGAAACCAGCCAGCGCCGGCCCCGCCACATTGGTCCGCAAGGACGACATCGTCCTGCCCGGAACAACTGGAACCGAGACCGACGCCGCAGCGCCGCGAGGCTGGCGGCCGGCAGCCGCCCAGAAGACCGCGCAAGCGGCGCAATCCATCGCATCGCTCAACCAGGCCAAGCCATCCGCCGCCGGGCGCATGGATGTCGTCAGCGAGCAGAGCTTCCCGGCGCCGGCGCAAACTACCATCAGCCAGACGGCATCGGCGCTGGTCGAGGCGATCGCCTCGGACACCGGCGTCCAGCAGACCTTTTCAAGCGCCGCGGCCGCCGCTCAAACGGCCAATTCTGTTGCCGTTCCGACACACGTCCTGAAGATCGAGCTTCATCCTTCGGAGCTTGGCGTGGTGACCGCCAGCCTGAGGCTCTCGGGAGAACAGCTTTCGATTGAGATGAAGCCACAGACGCATGAGGCATACCGCCGCCTGACCGCCGACAGCGACGCGATCGTCAAGTCGATGCGCGGTCTCGGTTTCGAGGTCGATCATGTTACCATCCTGCAACCCTCGATAGCAGTTCATTCAGCCGGCCGCACCGATGCAACCAGCACGCCGCCGATGTCGGCGGGCCGCGACCAGCCTTCGTTCCAGCCAGGGAATTCGGGCGGCGACAGTGCCGGCGGCGGCCGCCAACCGGGAAGGAACGACAGCAATGGCGCACAGGAAATCGGCCGCGCTGCTTCGCCTCTTCGCGAGCGCGCTGGCGACGATATCTATATCTAGCCTGGCTGTCGTTGCCGCCAAGGCCGCCGCCAATCCTTGCGAGCCGGAAATCCTGCGCGCCGCCGACCGCTACGGCGTGCCGGCTGGTATCCTCTATGCGGTTGGCCTGACGGAAACGGGAAAGAAAGGCAGCCTCCAGCCTAATGCCTTGAATATAGAAGGAAAAGCTGTCTTCCCGCACAGCCGCGGCGAGGCGCTTGCGACATTCGAGAATGCCCGCCGCGAGGGCAAGACGCTGATCGATCTTGGCTGCATGCAGATCAATCATCGCTATCACGGCGATCATTTCCGCAGCGTCGGGGACATGCTCGACCCGCACCAGAACGTCGACTACGCGGCGCGCTTCCTGGTCAGCCTCCATGCCCGGCACATGACCTGGTCGATGGCCGTCGCCCGCTATCATGCCGGCCCCGACAATGACCCGGCGCAAAAGATCTATGTCTGCCGCGTCATCGCCAACATGGTCGCCACCGGTTTCGGCAAATGGACGCCGAACGCCAGCGCGTTCTGCAATCAATAGTTGTTGCGACAACGACCCCTGGTCGACCGCCGTCGAGGCGCTCGACGGCCCCAATATCGTCCTCGATCCGGTACCGCCAATACATTTTGCAGCCGGCTTTTATTACGGCTCCCCAAAAAACTCCCAAGAAAATAGCTACAAGAAATGACGGTTTTTCAGGATTCACGCCACCGGGTACCCCTTTCCGCACGGGGCAAATGAGATGATTCGGAGGGCGGGCCGATGATCGTGATCGTTGATGAGCGCGAGCTCGTAACTGAGGGTTATAGCTCACTTTTCGATCGCGAGGGCGTCGCCACCGCGGGCTTCGCGCCGGGCGAGTTCGGCGAGTGGGTGAGTTCCGCCGCCGACACCGACCTCAGATCCGTCAGGGCCTTCCTCATCGGCGACTGCCGCGACGGCGCCATCTCGCCGCGCCAGATCCGCGACCGCACCGGCGCGCCGGTGATCGCGCTCAGCGAGCAGCACTCGCTGGAACACACGCT
>NZ_RZSC01000856.1:0-2337 GCF_003998155.1 Mesorhizobium sp. M1E.F.Ca.ET.063.01.1.1 | reverse complement strand
CTATTTCACCTGGCACTGGATCTTCCTGATCAACGTACCAATCGGGCTCGCCGGCATCTGGCTCGCCACCCGCTATTTGCCGGAAACCGAGGCCACCGAGACGCCGCCGCTCGATTTTCCCGGCTTCGTGCTCAGCGGGCTGACGGCATCCGGCATCGTTTTCGGCCTCTCCGTGGTCAGCCTGCCCGCTTTGCCGCCGATCGCCGGCTTCATCACGGTTGCCGTCGGCCTGGTTTCGGGCGTGCTTTACCTGCTGCACGCACGGCGCGCCAGGAACCCGCTGCTGGCGCTGAAGCTGTTCCGCAATCAGGTCTTCCGTTCCTCGGTGCTCGGCGGCTCGCTGTTCCGCATCGGCATCGGCGCGGTGCCGTTTCTGTTGCCGCTGATGTTCCAGATCGGCTTCGGGCTGACGCCGTTCCAGTCCGGCATGATCACCTTCGTTTCGGCGATCGGCGCCATCGGCATGAAATTCGTCACGGCGCTGCTCTTCCGCCTTGCAGGGTTCCGCCGGGTGCTGATCCTCGGCTCGCTGGTCGCGGCCGCCTCGATCGCCATCTATGGCCTGTTCACTCCCGAAACACCCTATGCGCTGATGCTGGCAATATTGTTGGTCGGAGGCTTCATCCGTTCGATGTTCTTCACCGGCGTCAACGCGCTGTCCTATGCCGAGATCTCCGCCGCCGACACCAGCAAGGCGACGCCGATCGTTGCCGTCTTCCAGCAGTTGTCGATTGCGCTCGGCGTGGCGCTGGCCGGCGGCATCCTCGAAGTGTCGACGTCGATCCATGGCGGGCCGCTGACACTCGGCGACTTCCACATCGCCTTCTTCATCGTCGCTGCCGTCTCGGCGATCGCCTCGCTCACCTTCATGCGGCTGGCGCCCGATGCCGGCAGCGCGGTGTCGGGACATGGCAAACTGACGACACCGAAGACGCTGGAGGCGGTGGGTACGGCGGGGAAGTAGGCGCGGCCTCCCCTTCTCCCCTTGCGGGAGAAGGTGGATCGGCGCGCAGCGCCGAGACGGATGAGGGGTGTTCCAGCGGAGCGAGACGTTGGCATTCCCTGGAACACCCCTCATCCGTCGCCTTCGGCGACACCTTCTCCCACAAGGGGAGAAGGAGGAGAGCTAGCCCTTGAACTCCTTCGCCAGCAGGTAAAGCTCCACGGACTCGTCGCGCGAGGCCGGCGGCTTCACATGATGGACCGAGCGGAAATTCTGCTTGAGCCGCGACAAGAGTTCGTTCTCGGCGCCGCCCTGAAAAGTCTTGGCGAGGAAATGCCCGCCGGGCTTGAGCACCTGCAGCGCGAAATCGGCCGCCACCTCGCACAGATGCATGGTGCGCAGATGGTCGGTGCGACGATGACCGGTGGTGGGGGCCGCCATGTCCGACAGCACGACATCGGGCTGACCGCCAAGCGCCTCGGCAAGCTTTTGCGGCGCGTCCGGATCGAGGAAATCCATCCGCAGGATGACGGCGCCCGGCACAGCGTCCATCTCGAGATAATCGATGCCGACGACATGCGGATTTTCCGCCGTCGACTTCGTGCGCGCCGCCGCCACCTGGCACCAGCCGCCGGGGGCGGCACCGAGGTCGATCACCTTCATGCCGGGCTTGAGCAGATGGTGCTTGTCGTCGATCTCGGTCAGCTTGTAGGCGGCGCGGGAGCGGTAGCCGTCGGCCTTGGAGCGCTGCACATAGGGATCGTTCATGTGGCGCTCGAGCCAGCGGCGTGAAGATTCCTTCAGCCCGCTCTTCTTCTTGATCCTGGTTTTCAGCACGCGCATGCCGGCCGAACCCGGCTTTTCCGGCTTCTTCGTCATGGCCTGATTTCTTGCCCGAGCATGATCCTGTGCGAAACCCGACCGCCACATTTCGCTGGCCCGGTCCTGAAATTCAGTATCAGGATTTCCGGTCCGCTTTTTCTCGCTCGCTTCGTCGTGCCGATTTTGCGGCGGCTTCGCGTTTCACGGAGGGCTTCCCCCACTCCGTCGCCGCTTCGCGGCGCCACCTCTCCCCCCTCCGGAGGGAGAGGAAAGCTAAGGTTGGCGACCTCGCGCCTTTCCTCTCCCCCGTCGATCGGGGGAGAGGTGTCGAGCGAAGCTCGACGGAGTGGGGGTCGACTGCTCATCAGAGCAACGCAGCCACTTTTTGGGGTCATGCGCGGCGCCCGTCATGACGCCAGACACCGTCGTCGGCCATCAGCTCGCTCAATATGCCTTCGCGCAGGCCGCGGTCGGCGACGCGCAGCCGCTCGGACGGCCACACGCCGCGGATCGCTTCCAGGATGGCGCAGCCGGCGAGCACGAGGTCGGCGCGGTCGGCGCCGATGCAGGGA
>NZ_RZSC01000855.1:0-2340 GCF_003998155.1 Mesorhizobium sp. M1E.F.Ca.ET.063.01.1.1 | reverse complement strand
AGCCATGGGCGTCGCCACCAACAAGCCGCAATTGGCGACCCGCGAAATCCTGCTGCATTTCCACTTGACGGAATATCTCGGCGCGATCGTCGGAGGAGACGCGGTGACACACCTGAAACCGGCACCCGACGCTCTGCTGCTGGCGCTCGATCAGCTCGGGGTCGAACCCACCGACGCGCTGATGGTCGGAGACAGCAGCAGCGACGTCGGCGCCGCGCGCGCTGCCGGCATGCCCGTCGTTCTGCTGCGCGGCGGCTACACCCAGATCCCCGTCCAAGAGCTTGGCGCAGACCTTGTCTGCGACAGCCTGCTCGATCTGCCTTCCGCGATGCAGAGGCTACGCGCCGCTGCTTGATCCGCAGCGTCGATTAAAGCATGTCTCCCGAAAGTGGGACCCGGTTTCGAGACAAAGACATGCGTAAAATCAATAGTTTAAAGCGCAGGGAGCGAATCTGAAAGATCGCGACGCGCTTTAAGGAGGCAGTCACCGGCCGATCGTAAATCGAACGGCCGGCGAAGCCGTTGTTTCGAGAATTGCCATTATTTCGAAAATTGCTTGAGATAGGCGATGACGTTGGCCACGTCCTTGTCGTCCTTGAGGCCGGCAAACGCCATCTTCGTGCCTTTCACCATGGCCTTTGGATCATGGAGATAGGTCGTCAGTGTGGGTTCGTCCCATTTGGTGCCGGACTTGCCGGCGGCCACCATGGCTTGGGAATAGCTGAACCCCGGATGCGTGCCGGCCGTCCGGCCGATGACGCCGTTCAACGACGGACCGACTTTGTTCTGGTCCTTGTCCGCGACGTGGCAGACCTTGCATTTCATGAAGACCTTCTCACCCGCCGCGGCATCCTGCGCATGGGATTGGTTCGTAAAAGCCGCAAAGGATGCGACGGCGAAAAATGCGATAGTGCGCATGGCATTTCCTCATTGATCGTCAAGACGCCCCTGATGATTTGCATGCCATTGCTTTGACGAAGTCAACCATACGAAGGTCCACAGCAACTGTCCTTTCGCCTTTGTTGACGGCCTTAGGGCGAACGCGTAGCTTCAGGGTCATTCCGGATTTCCATGGGCACCTCGGGAACCCGGTCAGGCTGAGTTTGTCCAGGCTGATATTTTCCCAGGCAATGGGGCGGGCAGGATTTCGCCAGAGCGGGCGTCTTTGCGCGCAAGAGGTGCTGAATGAATATGGTCGACCTCGTATTGACGGTTTGCCTGAGTGCCAATCCCGGCAATTGCCGAAACGAGCATCTCTATTTCGAGAGCCGCGGCTCGCTGTTCCAATGCATGATCCTGGCGCCCAGCGAAATCGCGAGATGGTCGCAGGAACACCCGCCCTTCAAGGTCAGGCGCTGGAAATGCGCCTTCCCGACGAAGGACCGGGCGATCTGACCGGCGCCCCTGGTTTGTTGCAGTCCCGGGAGGAAACATCATGATTTCGCGCCGGAAAACGCTCCGTTTGGCAGCTCTCGGAACGGCCGCGATACTTGGATCACATCCCATTGCCGCCTCCGCCGCGCCCAAGGTTCGCATTGGCGTGCTGAAGTTCGGCACGGTGAGCTGGGAGCTCGATACGCTGAAGCAACACAAGTTCGACGCGGCCAACGGCATCGATCTGGAGGTTATCTATTTCGCCGGCGAGGATGCGACCAATGTCGCGATACTGGCCGGCGCGATCGATATGATCGTGACCGACTGGCTGTGGGTCTCGCGCCAGCGCTCGGACGGCAGCGATGTCACATTGGCCCCCTATTCGACGGCCGTCGGGGCGATCATGGTGAAGGACGCATCGCCGATGCGCGCGATCACCGACCTCAAGGGAAAGAAGATCGGCGTCGCCGGCGGGCCCCTCGACAAGAGCTGGCTGCTGATCCAGGCGCTGGCCAGACGCGATTACGGTCTCGACCTGCCGGCGATCAGCGACGTCGTCTTTGGCGCGCCGCCGCTGATTTCGGAAAAGGCAATTCAGGGCGAACTCGATGCGGTGCTCAATTTCTGGCATTTTTGCGCCCGGCTCGAGGCCAACGGCTTTCGCCGGCTGATCGGCGCCACCGATGCGGAGAAGGCGCTCGGAGCTGCAGGCCCGGTATCCGCGATCGGCTATGTATTCCACGACAAATGGGCCAACGAAAATCCGCAAGTCGTCCGCGGCTTCCTCCAGGCTTCGGCGCAGGCCAAGGATCTGCTGGCAAGATCCGACGAAGAGTGGCTGCGCCTTGCGCCGATTGTCCGCGCAGAAGGCAAGGAACTGGCAAAGCTGCGCGACCGCTATCGCGAGGGCATCCCCAGGCGGCCGGTCGCCGAGGAAGCGGCCGACGCCGGCAGGCTCTATCGTGT
>NZ_RZSC01000854.1:0-2343 GCF_003998155.1 Mesorhizobium sp. M1E.F.Ca.ET.063.01.1.1 | reverse complement strand
CTGCAACACCTTCTCGAAGGCGGCTTTGACCGGCTTGGAAACGTCGGTCGCCGCTTTTGTAGCGAGTTCCTGAAATTCCTTGGCTTGCTCGGCACCCATTTCCAGGCGCTTGCGCAGGAAGGTCGTCTGCAACTCAAAAACTTCCGGCAGCGACTTCGCACGGACCAGAGCTTCGGCGTGCGAGAAATCAGCTTCGGCATTGGCGCGCCACGCGGCGATCATCTTCAGCGACAGCTCGTTGCCGACCGATTTCGCGGTTTCGGCGGTCGACTCAAGCGCCTTCCGGGCGTCTTCAGCGCCCGATTGGAACTTTGCAAGAGCTTCTTTCGACTGCTCCACGCCCGTTTCGGCGACTGCACGAAGTTGATCGGTGGCCTTGCCAGCGTCGACTGCTGGAAATCCGGCGGTTTCGGTGGGTTTGTCGGTGGTCTTGGACATTTCCTATCCTCCGGTTGACGATGTGTCTCGCCCGCGCCCCAGAACAGCGAGAGCAGTATGTGGCAGTATTACCTGCAGTGCAACATTTTGTTGCAGCGCAATATATTTATATTTGAAACTGGGCTTTTCCTGCAGTCTTCAGAAGAAACAGGGCAGGAGGGGAGCCAATCAGCTGGCAACGCAGCGAAGGATATGGCTGGACGTCCGTGATGCGCCGTAGCACCCCATTTCGCGCTCGATTTTCACGACGTGGCAGAGTGCGGCTTTTGTAACAGGGTCGCAGGTCTGCTTCGCACCCTGCCCTGTTCGAACTTGGTTGCAACAATGCAAGCTTCGCCCCGGCTCGCTCGCGATTTCGGTGATGGCGTCGAACCGAACAAGCAACTAGCCTGCCCCAAGCTGCTCGTTCGCGCCGGCATTCACAATCAAGGCCATCCAGAAATGACCGCTTCACCTTCCTTTCTCGGCTTTCCCGATCGCCTCGCAGAAGGCCGTACACCCCGCGCGGTGATCTTCGGAGCCGGTCACGGCAGCACCTATCCCGGCAAGGACAGCAGCGGCTATGTCCTGGCCGCCGGTGCCATCCGCGCGGCGAGCCAGGGCGATGCGCCGCTGATCGAGAACTGGGATTTCGATCTCGGCGGCCCGCTGTTCGACGGCAAGCCGGTCTGCTGCGTCGACGCCGGCAACGTCTTGACCATCATGCACGACAATGACGGCAACCGCGCCCGGATCGAGGCGAAGACGCGCGAGGTCCTGGCATTGCAGGCTGTGCCGACCCTGCTCGGCGGCGACGATTCCGTGGTCATTCCCTTCCTCGCCGGCTTTACGGATCACGGGCCAGTCTGGATCCTGCAGATCGATGCCCATATCGATTGGCGCGACGAGGTCGATGGCGAACGCTTCGGCTATTCGAGCCCGATGCGCCGGGCGAGCGAGATGCCGCATATCGCCGGCATCGTACAGGTCGGCCTGCGCAGCGTCGGCAGCGCACGCCGCGCAGAAATCGAAGCGGCGCGGCGCTACGGCAGCCGCTTCGTGACCGCCCGCGAGGTTCATGCCCAAGGCGTCGAAGCCGCTCTCATGCATATTCCGGAAGGCGCGCAAGTCGTCGTCACCCTCGACTGCGATGGCCTCGATCCCTTCATCATGCCAGGCGTGGCGGCGCGCACACCCGGCGGTCTCACCTACACGCAGGTGATCGACCTGATCGCGGGTCTCGGCAAGCGGGGCAGGATCGCCGGGTTCGATCTCGTCGAGTTCTATCCTCCCGCCGACATTGACGGCCTGTCGGCGCTCACCGCAGCGAGACTTATCGTCAATGCGATCGGCGCCATCGTCCGGCAGGGTTAGACCCGGCTTCGGCCTCCAGATATTGCACGAGGCAACCGCCCTACCCTTTTGGAAACGTTCCTTTATCGTTGCCAGAAAGGCAGCTTGGCGATCTCTTCGTCCACCTGATGTCTCGTCAAACCGATATCGTCGATCAGATGCGGATTGGTTTCCGAGATTCGCTTGAGGTCCCAGCGAAAGTGCGCCTGCTCGCGCCAACCCGCGACGATGCTTCGCAGGGTCGCCAGGCTGTAACGCCGAGGCGACATTTTCGACGGTCTTACGACCGTCGCTCTGCACGCTGCCTGATGCGGCGCCGGGGCAAAAATATCGTTCATGGCAACCTCCTGATGGTTGAGGCCCGTAGGCGATCGACCTGAAAGAGGTTGAATTCTGCAGGAGGCGAACAGCGCCGTAATTAAGCCCTCCCAAATAGTTCCAAAAAGTTCCAAACGGACTATAGATGAGCCGCATGCAGGGCTCGCGCTTCGCCTTCGGTCCATTCGTGCTTGATCCGGGTGCGGGAACGCTCCTTCGGAACGATGTCCCTGTTGCCGTTGGCAATCGCGGGAT
>NZ_RZSC01000853.1:0-2343 GCF_003998155.1 Mesorhizobium sp. M1E.F.Ca.ET.063.01.1.1 | reverse complement strand
GTAGCGAACGCCTCCGGAGGCGTAATTGCGCGATCACGCCACTATCCAGGATCAAGCCGAAGTGGTCTTCCCGGCCGGCATGGCGGCCAGGCACTCCTCCAGCCGCTCCAGGCGCGCCTTTTGCCACCGCAAGCTGTGCGCAATGTCGTGGAGCTTTCCCTTGCCCCCCGAGTTGGCGGCCTCGATCAAGTCGAGCTCAAGCTGGGCAATCTCGCGCCGCAGCTCCTGCGCCTCGGTTGCCCGCAATCCTTTGATCCACCCTGCCCCGCGCATGGCTGCACGCATTCTGCCATCAACTTGGGCTCGATGTTGGCAAGGAAATGCTAACGATATCGGCTAGGACAATCTCGAATTTTAAACATAGCTAATATATTCGCACCGTGGTGCCGTTGTGCCTGTCATGGTTCCCGCAAGGACGCTTGTCTCGAAACATGCCTTGACGGCTACGGGCTGGCATCTGAAAAGGGCTTCGCCAGCGGACGTGGCGGAATTGGTAGACGCAAGGGACTTAAAATCCCTCGATCTCTGATCGTACGGGTTCGATTCCCGTCGTCCGCACCACATTGAAATTGCTAGAAGCGGCCGGCGTTGAATTCATCCCCGAGAATGGTGGCGGCGCCGGTGAGGCTCAGGAAGCGATCGGCGCTCTCGAATCAGTTGCCCGACGGCGAAGGCGGCATCATCGACAACAGCGAGATGTAGGTGGGGAGCAAATGCCGAATAGCAGGTGGCGCGTTCGGGTCTGGGCAATCAAGGTCTGACAATTCTTCACACGGAGAGGGTTGATCGCCAACGCCGCCATAATGTTCCACGAGTTTTGCGAATCCATAGGCGAAGGCGAAAAGAAGCGCCAGGACAACCACTATTCGGACGGCCATAAGGGACTGTAGCAGCATCCCGCATAGAATTGAGCATACCGCAAATTGCAGCATCCTCGATGCGATCATCCGTTTACCGCGCGCGCCACCTCCTGCTGAAATCGTCAAGCACTCCCCTTGCGGGAGCCGGCTTATGCGCGCCACAGTTGCGCGATTGGTTTCGGCTGGGACGGCGGGGCTTTCGTGATGATCAAGCCAGAACAAGAGGCACATATCGAGCGCCTCAAAAAGCGACGTCCGCAGGCTCTTGGCGTTCTTCTGGTGGGGCTCCCCTTGGCTCTCTTACTTGTAAAGCTCTGCAAGGCCGAAGGTTGGAATGGTCGGGTATATGTGCCCATCGTAACCGGCATCAGTATCTTGGTGGGGCGCGTTTCAACCGTGATGGTGCAGCGGTTCATCGCCAAGAAGTAAGCGACGTTCCCGTTCGCTGAGAACGTCAGGCCGCTCCCTTCGGAGACCGCTTGCCTTTGCGATGCCCGCACCAGTAGCATTCCGACTTCTTATTGGGTGCGGGGTTTGAATGAGCACATATGCGTTTGTGGACGGCTCGTCGCTGCTTTCGCTTATCGAGAGCGCCAGAAGCTATTTCAGCATGGATGAAGGCGCCATTTTCGATTTCGGCAGGTTCTTCCAATGGGAGGCTGACGCCGCAGCGCGAACCTTTTTTTACAACGCCTATCCTGACCAAAAGCCAGGTACTGACGAAGCTTCCCATCAGGTCCTGCTGGAGAAGAGCCAAAAGCTATTTGACAGGATCAATAGCTATCCTGGCGTTCACGTAAAGAACGGCGTAGCGAGGTCTAGGCCCAAGCGCGGGCAGGAGCAAAAAGGCGTCGATATATTGTTGGCGATCGATGTCTATCGACAGGCTGTAAATGGTCTCCATCGGGCTTTCCTGTTCGCCAATGACGGCGACTTTTACCCAGTCCTAGAGGCACTTCAAGGAACGCAAACCAGAACCATCCTCAAATGCATACGCGGCAAAACCCCGAAATATCTATATGAGTTGGCTGACGAGGTGTCCTACATCAACGAGCTTAACATCGTCGTTCATTTCGAAGGCGCTGGCGACGACGACCTATACGGGATAAGTGAATTGACGCCGAACCCGCCCTTGACCACGATCACCGATCAAGGCTTTGGCTTTTCCAAGACGTTCGTATTTGAAGGTGGCCACTCCTACGACATCTATGAGAACGCTCACCATCCGCACATCTACGCTGCGAAAGACAACCGGGCGATCTACAAGATGAGAAAACCCGAAGTATTCCTGAAATATGTGGAACGCCAATTCGGCCTGTTTCCACGGAAGGAGCCCGGTCGATAGTTCCGCTCTACATCGCCGCGATCGGGCCGTAATGCTCGCCAGCGCGGTCGGCGCTACCCCGCAAGACCGGCCCCTCCTCGAATCGCAGGCGCGCGTAGCGAAGTGTAGCATTTTAATACAATCCTCAATTTGTAGACT
>NZ_RZSC01000852.1:0-2344 GCF_003998155.1 Mesorhizobium sp. M1E.F.Ca.ET.063.01.1.1 | reverse complement strand
TGTACGGTCCCATCCGTCCACTCCCCGGCGGACGGCCATCTGTCGGGGAGTGCAGCTATCTTGCACAAATAGCCGCTGTCCCAACATGCAAGGGGTGTTCCAGAGAACGCCAGCCTCTCACTCCGTCCAACACCCCTCATCCGTCTCGGCGCTGCGCGCCGATCCACCTTCTCCCACAAGGGGAGAAGGAGAGGCGTTCCTCACCCCATCCGTCCACGCGCAGCCACCGGCAGCGTTTCCAGCACCTTGTCGCCGTCGATCAGGTGCACCTTGTCGAACAAATTCGTCACCACGCAGCAATGGTCGGGAACCACCCGCACGCGCTCGCCGATGCGAAGGCTTGCGCCGTCGGCAAGCGTGACGTTGCCATGCTCTTCGCTCAAGCCCGTGACGAGGGCGCCGGGCACGCCGAGCAGTTCGCCGAAATCGGGCAGCCCGAGCGTATCGGAGGAAAGCGCCTTGCTGCCGCTATCAAGGATGGCGCGCGTTGGCGTCGGGTGGCTGACCACCGTGGCGAGCACCGTCAGCGCGCAATCGTCGAGGGTGCCGACGCCTTTGGCGACCTGGTAGCGGTCGAGATAGATGTAGGTGCCGGGCCGGTACTCGGTGACGACGCTGTCCTCGCCTGAGCGCCACATGTCCGGCGTGCCGCCGCTGGAGATGCGCTGGCATTCCAGTCCTGTCGCGGCAAGCGTCTCGCGCGCGTTCCTCAGCCAGGCCTCGGCTTCGGCGGCGCGGCCCGCGGCCGGATAGGTCATCAGCCCGCCGAAAGAGAGCCCCTTCGCTTGGTCGATCCCCTTCGCCAGCGCCAGCGCCTCGGCCGGGGTCTGCACGCCGCAGCGGCCCATGCCGGTGTCGCACTCGACCAGCACCTGGAGCGGGTGGCCGGCATCGCTAAAGGTGGCGGCAAGCCCTTCCAGTGTCTCATGGCTGTCCGCCGTGACCGAGAGGGTGACGCGGCCATGCAGGGCCTTCAGCCGCTCCAGCTTGGCGCGGCCAAGGATGTTGTAGGGGATAAAAATGTCCGTCAGCCCGGCATCGGCCATCACTTCGGCCTCGCCGATCTTCTGGCAGGTAATGCCGATGGCGCCGGCCGCGACCTGCTTCTTCGCCCAGTAAGGCAGCTTGTGCGTCTTGATGTGCGGGCGCAGCTTCAGCCCGTGGTGGTCGGCATGCGCCTGCGCGCGTCTGATGTTGGCTTCGGCGCGGGCCGCGTCGATCAGAATCGCCGGCGTGTCGAGGTCGTCTATACTTGCCATGAAAATCACCGTTCAAACAGCATGTCTCCCGAAAGTGGGAACCGGTTTCGGGACAAGGACATGCGTAAAATCAAAAAAGACCGGATGGGTTTATGGCCCCGATCCAAGCTGATGTCACCGGGCCAGAGCCGTGAGTTTGCGTCGACAGCGGACCGGCATTGGGCTATTCGGATGGGCAGAATTCAGCAGGCGGCGGCAGGAAGGAAACACGACCATGAAGCGCTCCAAAATCAACGACATCATCCGCGAAGCCGACGCCTTCATCCGCTCGTTCGGCTACATCATGCCGCCCTTCGCCTATTGGTCGCCGGAAGAGATGAAGGCGCACAAGGCTGACTCTTCGGCCATCTTCAGCTCGCGTCTCGGCTGGGACATCACCGACTACGGCCAGGAGAAGTTCGACGAGCTCGGCCTGTTCCTGTTCACCGTCCGCAACGGCCGCTACGAGGACATGAAGCTCGGCATGGGCATGCTCTATGCCGAGAAGATCATGATCTCGCGCAAGGACCAGCTCTCGCCGATGCACCGCCACAACATCAAGGCCGAGGACATCATCAACCGCGGCGGCGGCAAGCTCGTGCTGGAACTGTTCATGCACGACCGCGACGGCGGCATCGATCCGAAGGCCGAAGTCTCGGTGCCAGTCGACGGCACCATCCACAGACTGCCGGCGGGCGGACTGCTGAAGCTCGATCCGGGCCAGAGCGTCACGCTGCTGCCCGGCGTCTGGCACGCCTTCTGGGCCGAGGGTAAGGACGTGCTGATCGGCGAGGTCTCGACCGTCAATGACGACCTCACCGACAACGTCTTCCGCGATCCGATCGGCCGCTTCTCCAATGTCGACGAGGATGTGGCGCCGGTGCACCTTTTGGTGTCGGACTATGAGAAGTGGGTGGGGTAGGCGAGGGCGCCGCGTAGCATCGGCCTTATTTCGAACGTAGGCGCCGCCCCTCATCCGCCTGCCGGCACCTTCTCCCCGTATAGTGACGGGGAGAAGGGGATGGCCGCGACCGCGCCGCCCTTCCTGCAACGCTTAAGATTGGCGAAATCGCCCGCGACGGCGTCTTTCTCCCCCGTCGCTATAC
>NZ_RZSC01000851.1:0-2357 GCF_003998155.1 Mesorhizobium sp. M1E.F.Ca.ET.063.01.1.1 | reverse complement strand
TCAGACATCAGAAAATAGAAACCATCGACCTCAATGCCCTCGCCCGATAGCATGCAAAACTGTTCGCGATGTCTTCGCACACCTGTTCGCGATGTCCCCGGTCCAAACACCCTTGTGGGAGAAGGTGGATCGGCGCGCAGCGCCGAGACGGATGAGGGGTGCTGGAAGAAATGGGGCGCCGGAAAATTGAAGGATTGGAAGTGCCTAATTCTTCCATGCCGCGATTCTTCCAACACCCCTCATCCGGCCGCTTCGCGGCCACCTTCTCCCACAAGGGAAGAAGGCAAGGCTGGCGCTAAATCGCCGCCGTAACAATAATCTCGACCAGATATTCCGGGCCGGCGAGCTTGGCTTCGCCGGTGGCGCGGGCCGGTGTGTGGCCCTGCGGCACCCACTTGTCCCATTCCGAGTTCATCTCGGCGAAGGTGCTCATGTCGGCCAGCCAGATGATCGTCTGCACGATCTTGGTCTTGTCGGTACCGGCCTTGGCCAGCAATTCGTCGATGGTCTTCAGGATGTCGCGGGTCTGCGAGGCGACGTTGCCGCCGGGCGCGCCGACCTGACCGGCCAGATAGACGGTGTTGCCGTGGATGACGATCTGGCTCATACGCGGGCCGACATCGATGCGACGAATGCTCATGGGAGGTTCCTTCTTTTCCAGGGTCGCGCTTGTTTAGAGTCCGTGCCGGCTCCGGGCAAGGCCACCGGACGCGAAACCAATTGAGCCAATTGTCCGGCTTCGGCCGTTCGCATACACGCCGAGTTGACCGGCCGGGACACAATTCCGCCCGGGCGGCGTGTTGACTAATGTAATAACATCACATATCGACGATGCACTCGTTTTAGCGGACCGCCGGAACGTCCTATGATGACCAATGCCTGCCTGACCTTCCGCGACCTGACGCTCGGCTACAACAGCCATCCGGCCATTCATCACCTCAACGGCATCGTCAGAAAAGGCTCGCTGACCGCTGTGGTCGGCGCCAACGGCTCGGGCAAGTCGACGCTGATGAAGGGCATCGTCGGCGTGCTGAAGCCGATGGAAGGCGCGGTTGTCCGTGCCCCCGGCGTGCGCACCGCCTATCTGCCGCAGCAGTCGGAACTCGACCGCACCTTCCCGGCGCGCGTCGTCGACCTGGTCTCGCTCGGGCTTTGGCCCAAGCGCGGCATGCTCGGTCGCTACACCAAGGAGGATCGCGAGTCCGTCAGCAAGGCACTGATGGCTGTAGGACTCGGCGGCTTCGAGACGCGCCCGATCGACACGCTGTCCGGCGGGCAGCTGCAGCGCACGCTGTTTGCCCGCGTGCTTCTGCAGGACGCCGACCTCATCCTGCTCGACGAACCGTTCAACGCCGTCGACGCCAAGACCGTCGGCGACCTCATCCAGCTCATAAAACGCTGGCATGGCGAGGAGCGCACGATCATGGTCGTCGTCCACGACCTCGATCTGGTGCGGCAGAATTTTCCCGAAACGCTGCTGCTTGCCCGCCAGCCCGTCGCCTGGGGCGAGACGCGGGAAACACTGCGGCCGGAAAACCTTCTCAAGGCGCGGCGCTTCCACGAAGCCTGGGAAGAGAATGCGCCCTGGTGCGAGCCAAGCGAACACGACCATAGTCATGACCACGGACACGATCATGCGCATGTGCATGATCACCATCACGATCACGGCTCCGGACCGAGGGCCGCGTGATGGAATTCCTCTACGGCCTGTTCATCGCGCCTTTCGCCGATTTCGCCTTCATGCAGCGGGCGCTGTTCGGCTCGCTGATGCTGTCGCTCGGCGCCTGCCCGGTCGGCGTCTTCCTGATGCTGCGGCGCATGAGCCTGTCGGGCGACGCGATGGCGCATGCCATCCTGCCCGGCGCCGCGGCCGGCTTCCTGCTCTACGGCCTCGAGATCCTGCCGATGACTGTCGGCGGGCTGATCGCCGGCATCATCGTGGCGCTCGGCGCGGGCGCCGTCTCGCGCTTCACCATCCAGCGCGAGGACGCCTCGATGGCGGCCTTCTATCTCATCTCGCTCGCCGTCGGCGTGCTGATGGTGTCTATCCGCGGCTCCAGCGTCGACCTGATGCATGTGCTGTTCGGCACGGTGCTGGCGCTCAACAATGAGGCGCTCACCTTGATCGGCGGCATCGTGGTGGTGACGCTCGCCAGCCTCGTCATCTTCTGGCGCGCGCTGGTTGCCGAATGCCTCGATCCGCTGTTCCTGCGCTCGGTGAGCCGCATGGGCAGCCCGGTGCATTTCATCTTCCTCGGCCTCGTCGTGCTGAACCTCGTCGGCGGCTTCCAGGCGCTCGGCACGCTGCTGTCGGTAGGGCTGATGATGCTGCCGGCGGCCTCCGCCCGCTTCTGGAC
>NZ_RZSC01000850.1:0-2360 GCF_003998155.1 Mesorhizobium sp. M1E.F.Ca.ET.063.01.1.1 | reverse complement strand
ATTTGGGCAGGCTATCCGGCACAGCCGATGGCCGAAGCTTTGCGCGAGATCGCCATGCTGCGCAGGTTTGCCAAGAGCCGCAAGCAGGGCGACGGAAATGGCTGACATGGTGGCAACGACACTCGAGGCGGTCGACATAATGGGGCTCATGAAGCTCCTGCCACACCGCTATCCGTTCCTGATGATCGACCGCATCGTCGATATCGACGGCAACGACTCGGGCGTCGGCATCAAGAACGTGACAATCAACGAGCCGCATTTCCAGGGTCATTTCCCCGAACAGCCGGTGATGCCGGGCGTCTTGATCATCGAGGCCATGGCTCAGACGGCCGGCGCGATCTGCATCCGCAGCCTCAATACGGAAAAGCCGTCGCTGGTTTACTTCCTCACCATCGACAACGCGAAATTCCGCAAACCGGTCGGTCCAGGCGACCAGTTGAAGATCCACGTCAAGAAAATCAAGATGCGCGGCAACCTGCTCAAATTCGCCTGCGAGGCCATGGTGGACGGCGCGAAGGCGGCAGAGGCCGAGATCTCGGCCATGGTTGCCGGCTGACGGTTTGAAATGCTTATGAAAATCCAGACATCAATCCATCCCTCAGCGGTCGTCGAAGACGGCGCCCAACTCGGCGAAGGCGTCAGCATCGGGCCGTTCTGCCATGTCAGCGCCGACGCGGTGATTGGTGACCGTGCCGAACTGGTCAGCCATGTCGCGGTGATGGGCGCGACCACCATCGGCGCCTCGACCAAGGTCTATCCGATGGCGACGCTGGGAGCGCCGCCACAGAACACCAAGCACAAGGGTGGACGCACCACGCTGGTCATCGGCGAGAATTGCACCATCCGTGAAGGCGTCACCATGCATGTCGGCACGGATATCAGCCGTGGCGAGACGACCGTCGGAGACAACGGCAATTTCCTCGCTTACGCGCACATCGCCCATGACTGCGTCGTCGGCAAGAACGCCACCTTCGCCAATGGCGCGACCCTCGGGGGGCACTGCGAGATCGGCGACAACGTCTATATCGGCGGTCTCAGCGCCGTTCATCAATTCGTGCGTGTCGGCGACAACGCCTTTCTCGGTGGGTGCTCGGCCTTTGTCGGCGACGTCATCCCCTATGCCATCGCCGTCGGCAATCGCGCCAGCCTGCGCGGCCTCAACATCATCGGCTTGAAGCGTTCGGGACTGCCGCGTGCCGAGATCTACCTGCTGCGCAAGGCTTACAGGACGATTTTCGACCGCTCCCGCACCGTCGGCGAGAACGTGGAAATCGCCAAGGTGGAATTCGCCTCGTCGCCAACGGCCATGAAGATCATCGATTTCATCACCAGCCGCGGCAAGCGGCACTTTGCCGTCCCGTCACTCAAGGGTGGCGGCGACGACGACAATGGCGATGACGAAGGCTGACGTCGCCAGCCCGCACCTCGAACTTGCGCCGGGCTCCAGGGTCGGCATCATCGCCGGTGGCGGCAGCCTGCCGGTGGAAGTGGCGGAAAGCTTGGTCAGGCAGGGAAATTCGCCTTTTATCGTCCTCGTCGATGGCGAGGTGGATCGCGAAGCGGACTTCGCCGCTTATGAGCAGGCGACACTGGCGCTGGAAGACATCGGCTTGCTGCTTCCCTTGCTGAAACGCCGGGGCATCAGCCATCTGGTCCTTGCCGGCGAGATCAGGCGCAGGCCGCAGCTTGCCCGGATACGCCCGACTTTCGGTCTGCTGGCGATAATCCCTTCCGTGATCGTGGCGCTGGCGCGTGGCGACGACGGGCTTTTGAAGGTCCTCACGCGCGGGCTGGAGAAGCGCGGAATCACGGTCGTCGGCGCGCATCAGATCGTTCCCGACCTTGCCGCCGCCGAGGGCACGCTCACGGCCGCGGGACCAAGGCAATCGGATTGGCGCGATATCGAAGCGGGACGCGCGGCCGCCAAGGCCATTGGCGCGCTGGATATCGGCCAAGCGGCTGTCGCCATCGGCGGCCGGGCCATCGCGTTGGAAGGCATCGAAGGCACAAAGGGCCTGCTCGAAAGGACGCGCGAATTGCGCGGGCACGGCAGGCTCGCCGGAAAGACGCGCGGCGTCCTCGTCAAATGCGCCAAGCCTGGTCAGGAATTGCGCGCCGACTTGCCTTCGATAGGCCCGCAGACGGTCGAGGCCGCGCATGCCGCCGGCTTGGCCGGCATCGCCGTCGAAGCGGGTCGCTCGCTCATTCTCGAGGGTCCGACGACATTGTCGCGAGCCAACGCACTGGGCCTCTTCATCATTGGGTTCCCCGTGGCGGAGTCGGCTGATGGCAGGTGAGAGGCCGCTCAAAATCGCCATCGTCGCCGGCGAGGAATCAGGCGACCTGCTCGGTGCCGACAT
>NZ_RZSC01000084.1:0-14301 GCF_003998155.1 Mesorhizobium sp. M1E.F.Ca.ET.063.01.1.1 | reverse complement strand
TATTGTTCGGCAAAATGGGTCTGCCGGGCGGCTCCAAGACCAAGACCGGCCAATGGTCGACCTCGGCGCAGCTTCTGGAGGACCTTGCCGCCGAAGGTCACGAGCTGCCGCGCAAGATCGTCGACTGGCGCCAGCTCACCAAGCTGAAATCGACCTATACCGACGCCCTGCCGGGCTTCATCAACCCCGGCACCAATCGCGTCCACACCTCATACGCGTTGGCCGCGACGACCACCGGGCGATTGTCGTCTTCCGATCCCAATCTGCAGAACATCCCCGTGCGCACGGCGGAAGGCCGCAAGATCAGGACCGCCTTCATCGCCGAGAAGGGCCACAAGCTGGTCTCGGCCGACTACAGCCAGATCGAATTGCGCGTGCTCGCCCATGTCGCCGAGATCCCGCAGCTCAAGCAGGCTTTCGCCGACGGCGCCGACATCCATGCCATCACGGCGTCCGAAATGTTCAACGTGCCGGTCGAAGGCATGCCCTCGGAAGTGCGCCGGCGCGCCAAGGCGATCAATTTCGGCATCATCTACGGCATCTCGGCCTTCGGCCTCGCCAACCAGCTGTCGATCCCGCGCGAGGAGGCAAGCGCCTACATCAAGCGCTATTTCGAGCGGTTCCCGGGCATCCGCGACTATATCGAGGAGACCAAGGCCTATGCGCGCGAATACGGCTTCGTCGAGACCATTTTCGGCCGGCGCATCCACTACCCGGAGATAAGGGCCTCCAACCCTTCGGTCCGCGCCTTCAACGAGCGCGCCTCGATCAACGCCAGGCTCCAGGGCACCGCGGCCGACATCATCCGCCGCGCCATGGTGCACATGGAAGAAGCCTTGGAGAAGGCAAAGCTGTCGGCCCGCATGCTCTTGCAGGTGCATGACGAGCTGATCTTCGAGACGGTTGATGCGGAAGTCGAAGCGACGATCCCCGTGGTGCGCCGCGTGATGGAGAACGCGCCGATGCCGGCCGTCTCGATGTCGGTGCCGCTGCATGTCGACGCGCGGGCTGCGGATAATTGGGACGAGGCGCATTGATGCATATCACTCTAACGTACAAGGGACCCGTACAGGGCAATGCAAGAAAGCAAAGCGATGTCTGGCGACTCAGAAAATCGTTTCACAAACAGCTATATAAATTGAGCCTGACCAATGAATTTGAATATGTTGAGAAGTATGCCAACCAGGATACAGAAAAGTCACATCCAAATATTGGAATAGACGTCGCGAATTCACGCTATGTTCCGTTTATAACTTCTAAGATGAAAACGCGATGCTCGCTTTACGTTCGAGTTTTTAGGGGCGTCAGGCAATACAACCCTGTGCTTGGAAACGTCGATTTGGATAACAGAGTAAAAACTCTAATCGACGCGCTACGAGCTCCTCAACAAATTAGCGAGACAAAAGAGTCGGACGGGACGGTTAGATACGTCCTCTTGGAAGATGACTCGCTAATTGACGGAATAACCGTGAAGTCCGACCATTATTTGGATGAGGAAGACGAAGGCGTCGTTCTGGCAATTATAACCGCCAATATCCATCTCGCGCATGCGACTTGGGCGAATATGCACCTAGGCTATCCATCCGCTCCATTTTGACTCTCGCTGCGGCGGGTCAAAGTGCCTGGAAAATGCCTTTTCAAGCCGCCTCAGCCCGGCACTTGGCGCACACGCCCCGAAACTCGATCACCGCCTTCTTCGCGGCAAATCCCGTCGAGCGCACCCATTCGTCCAGCCGGTGGTCGACATCGTGATCGGACATCTCGGTCACCTGGCCGCAACTGTCGCAGATGGCGAAGGCGGTCATCGAATGGCTGTGGTCATGCGGCTCGGCGCAGGCGACGAAGGAGTTGAGGCTTTCGAGCCGGTGCACGAAGCCCGACTTCACCAGCGTGTCTAAAGCGCGATAGACCTGCAGCGGTGCCCTAAAGCCGCGCTCGCGGAGCTGGTCGAGCAGCATATAGGCGCTGAGCGGTCCGCTGGCGGCCTCGAGCTTCTCGAGCACGCACAACTGGTTCTTGGTCAGCGTATCCCTTGCCGTCATCTTGTCCGTCCGGTCGTCGCGTCGTTTTCGCGTGCCGATTGTGCGCGCGAACGCTCTCTGCTCCATGAAATAGCGACGAAAGCGCATCTTTGCCACTGTTTCCGCAGCGGGCATCACCTGGCGGAAAGCCACGGCCGAGAACTCGCCAGCCAATCGCTACTTGCGCGGCGGTCCCTTGCGCTCGGCGGATGCCGCCCACAGGTTGATGTCGGCCTCGCGCGCATAGGTATCGATCTCGGCGAGTTCGGCATCGCTGAAGTCGAGCGCCTTGAGCGCGCCGACGCAATCCTCGACCTGCTCCGGCCGGCTGGCCCCGATCAGTGCCGTCGTCACGCGGCCCTTGCGCAGCACCCAGGCCAGCGCCATCTGCGCCAGCGTCTGCCCGCGTCGGCCGGCGATGGCGTTGAGCGCCTTGATGTTGGCGATCGACTTGTCGTTGATGAAGGCCGGCCTGAGCGACTTGCCCTGGGATGCACGGCTGCCCTCGGGGATGCCGCCGAGATATTTATCGGTCAGCATGCCCTGTGCCAGCGGTGAGAACACGATCGAGCCGATGCCCAAGCCCTCCAGCGTGTCGAGCAGCCCGTCCTCCTCGACCCAGCGGTTGAGCATGGAATAGCTCGGCTGGTGGATGAGGCAGGGCGTGCCGAGCTGCCTCAGGATGTCGGCCGCCTCTCGCGTGCGCTGCGAGTTGTAGGAGGAGATGCCGGCATAGAGCGCCTTGCCTGAGCGCACGGCATGGTCGAGCGCGCCCATCGTCTCTTCCAGCGGCGTCTCGGGATCGAAGCGGTGCGAATAGAAGATGTCGACATAGTCGAGCCCCATCCGCTTCAGGCTCTGGTCGAGGCTGGCCAGCACATATTTGCGGCTGCCCCACTCGCCATAGGGACCCGCCCACATCTCGTAACCCGCCTTTGTCGAGATGATCAGCTCGTCGCGATAGGCGGCGAAATCGCTGCGCAGGATTTCGCCGAAGGCGGTCTCGGCCGAACCTGGCGGCGGGCCGTAATTGTTGGCGAGGTCGAAATGCGTGATGCCGAGGTCGAAGGCCTTGCGCACGATCGCCTGCTTGGTCCTGTGCGGCGTGTCGTTGCCGAAATTGTGCCACAGGCCGAGCGAGATGGCCGGCAGCTTGAGGCCGGACCGTCCGCAACGGTTGTAGATCATCTTCTCGTAGCGGTTCTCGGCGGCGACATAGGGCATGGGGAATCCTCGGGATCGAAGCGGCGCGGCGATCGCCGCCAACGTGAATTGAATCGATGCTTGCCCCAACCCTTACCCTCTCCCGGCCGAAACGGGGAGAGGGTATCGCCACCTACTTTTTCTTTGCCAGCAGCGCCTTCGCCTCCTTGATGCCGAGCGCCGCCGGCCGCTCGCAGGTCGTCTGCATGGCGACGAACTTGCCGCTTTCGCCCGAGCGCAGGATGCCGGTCATGACATCGACGGCGTGCAGCGCCAATTCCATCGAGCAGCGGTGCGGCCGCCCTTCGGCGATTGCGATCGCCATGTCGGCGAGGCCGGCGGTGCGGTAGTTGGCCATCATGCCTTGGCCGTGCATCTCGTTGGGCACGCCGAAGGGATGATCCCACTTCGGCAGCTTCTTCACCGGCTTGGTGGCGTCGGTGAAGCGGACCTCGCCGCCGAAGAAATTCGGGTCCGGCACGAAGACGGTGCCCGCCTCGCCATAGAGCTCCATCGGCGCATGGCCGTGGCTCCAGACGTCCCAACTGGTGTTGAGCGTCACCACGGCGCCGTTTTCGAATTCCAGCAGCGCATGGATGGTGGTCGGCGTATTCACCGGGATCTTCTCGCCCGCGCGCGGCTTGGAGCTGATGGTGCGCTCCTTGGCCGGCATCGACGCGAAGGCCGCGACTTGGCTGACCGGCCCGATCAGCTGGATCAGGTTGGTGACGTAGTACGGACCGATGTCGAGCACCGGGCCGGCGCCCGGCTGGAAGAAGAAGTCGGGGTTGGGGTGCCAGTGCTCCATGCCGTGGCCCATGACATGGCAGGTGCCGCTGGTGATCTTGCCGAGCTTGCCGCTGTCGATCAGCTCGCGCACCAGCTGATGCGCGCCGCCGAAGAAAGTGTCCGGCGCCGAACCGATGCGCAGGCCCTTCTTCTCGGCCCGCTTCTTCAGGTCGAGCCCTTCCTTGATGGAAAGCACGAAGGGCTTTTCCGAATAGACGTGCTTGCCGGCGTCGAGCACCCGCTTCGACACGTCATAGTGCACTGCTGGAATCGTGAGGTTGACGACGATATCGATGTCGTCGGCTTCGAGCAGTTCGTCGACCGTTTGCGCGCGCAGCTTGAACTCTTTCGCCCGCGCCTTTGCGGCGTCCATGTTGATGTCCGCACAGGCCCTCATCTCGATGCCGCGAAACAGCGGCGCCAGCGAGAAATACGCCTTCGAGATGTTGCCGCAGCCGATGACGCCTACGCCAAGTTTGCTTGCCATTTTTATTTGCTCCTACCAGCTCTTGGCTGCCGCGATCGAGCGACGGGCAAAGCGCTCGATGTCGTTGGGGTTATCCTGTTCCATGACGAAATACTGCGCCGCGCTTCCAGCGCGCAACGCCTTGATCAGGCCGGGCCAGTCGATGGTGCCGTGGCCGACATCCGACCAGCCGTCCTCGTCCAGCCCCTCGCCGGGCTTCGCCATGTCCTTGACGTGGACGGCATTGATGCGACTGCCTTGCTTCTCGATCCAGGGCAGCGGATCGGCGCCGCCGCGCACCACCCAGGCGACGTCCATCTCCCAGCCGATATCGGGCGCGGCCGACAGGATATGATCCTGCGGCAGCGAACCGTCGGCGAGCGCCTTGAATTCGAAATCGTGGTTGTGCCAGGCAAAGCCGTAGCCGCCCTTCTTCGCGGCCTCGCCCACCTTGGCGAGACGCTCGCCGAACCCTCGCCAGCCGGCGGCATCGCCCGGGCGCTGATCGGGCATCAGGTAGGGGCAGATCAGCAGCGATACGCCAAGTGTGTCGGCGATTTTGCGCACGCCGTCGAAATCCTTCTCCAGCGCATCGATCGAGAAATGCCCGGTCGGCATGGCAAGCCCGTTCTTGTCGAGCTCGGCACGGAACGCCTTCGGATCGTCATAGACGCCGCCGAAGCCTTCGACTTGCCTGTAGCCGAGCTCGCCGAGCATTTTCAGCACGCCCTCCCATGGCTGGAAATTGCGGGCGCTATAAAGTTGAAATGACCAGTTCATCTGTCTGTCCGTTCTGCTGATGGTTCCGGGAGGTTGTGGTCTGGGAGGTTAAAGGCGACTGTCGGTCTCGGCGTCGAACAGCGAGGCGCGCGCCGGATCGAAGCCGATGCGGATCGCATCGCCGTTGCGCAGCGTCTTGTCCGCTTCGACGCGGAAGGAGAGGATCTGGCCGCCGAGCTTGGTCCACACCAGCGTGTCGGAGCCCATCGGATCGACGATCTCGACCGTCGACTCGGCGGTGAATGGCATGGCCCGCGCCGCTTCGCCAAAAGCGATGTGCTCGGGCCTGATACCGAACACGCAAGGTTTGGCGGCACGGCCGCCGTCGCCCTCGAACTGATAGCGGCCAAGCGGCACCGACACGCCGTCGGCCTTGAACGTGGGAGCATCGCCCGCCTGCAACTCCCCTTTGATGAAATTCATCGCCGGCGAGCCGAGGAAGCCGGCGACGAAACGGTTGACCGGCCGGTTGTAGATCGTTTGCGGCGCATCGAGCTGCTGGATGACCCCGCCCCTCATGACGGCGATGCGGTCGGCGAGCGTCATCGCCTCGATCTGGTCGTGGGTGACGTAGATCATGGTATTCTCGAGCTTGCGGTGCAGCAGCTTGATCTCGACGCGCAGTTCCGAGCGCAGCTTGGCGTCGAGATTGGACAGCGGCTCATCGAACAGGAACACGTCGACGTCGCGCACCAGAGCGCGCCCGATCGCCACGCGCTGGCGCTGGCCGCCGGAGAGCGCCGAGGGCTTCCTCTGCAAGAGCGGCTCGATCTGCAGGATTTCGGCCGCGCGCGCGATGCGTTTGGCGATTTCGTCCTTGGGCACGCCGGCGACGCGCAGGCCGAAGGAGAGGTTTCTCTCGACCGTCATCTGCGGGTAGAGCGCATAGGACTGGAACACCATGCCGATGCCGCGGTCCTTCGGCTCCTCCCAGGTGACGTTCTTGCCCTTGATGAAGATGCGGCCTTCGGAGATGTCGAGCAGGCCGGCGATGCAGTTGAGCAAGGTCGACTTGCCGCAGCCCGACGGTCCAAGCAGCACGATGAACTCGCCTTCGGCGACGTCGAGATTGAGCGTCTGCAGAACCGAGACCGAGCCGAAATTCAGCGACAGGTCCTGGATCGAAACGCTGGGATCGGCGATTGCTGCTGCCATCATCATCCTTTCACCGCGCCGGCCGCGATGCCGCGCACGAAGAGCTTGCCGGAAACGAAATAGACGATGAGCGGCACGAGGCCGGTCAGGATGGTAGCGGCCATGTTGACGTTGTATTCCTTCACGCCCTGCACCGAGTTGACGATGTTGTTGAGCTGCACCGTCATCGGATAGGTGTCTGGGCGGGTGTAGACGACGCCGAACAGGAAGTCGTTCCAGATGCCGGTCACCTGCAGGATGATGGCGACGACGAAGATCGGCAGCGACATCGGCAGCATGATGCGCAGATAGATGCCCCAGAAGCCGGCGCCGTCGACGCGCGCCGCCCGAAACAGTTCCTCCGGCATCGACGTGAAATAGTTGCGGAACAAAAGCGTCAGGATCGGCATGCCGAAGATCGAATGCACGATCACCAAGCCGGTCAGCGTTCCGTAGATGCCGATCTCGCGCAGGATGATGACGATCGGATAGATCATCACCTGATAGGGGATGAAGGCGCCGACGATCAGGATGATGAAGAAGCTGTCGGCGCCCTTGAAGCGCCAGTTGGCCAAAGCGTAGCCGTTCACCGAGGCGATCGCGATCGACAGCAGCACCGACGGCACCGTTATGCGCACCGAATTCCAGAAGCCGCGTGAAAGCCCGTCGCAATTCAGCCCCGTGCAGGCGGTTGCCCACGCCTTCACCCAGGGCTCGAAGGTGATCTCCAGCGGCGGCGAGAAGATGTTGCCGAGGCGGATTTCAGGCATGCCCTTCAGCGACGTGACGATCATCACGTAGAGCGGCAGCAGATAGTAGAGCGCCACGACGATCAGCGTGCCGTAAAGGAAGATGTTGCGGCGCGACAGCACATGCCGCGGCTTCGGTCCGGCAGGCCCGGCGGCTTCGCTTGGGAGGGCACCGGCGTTGGGAAGGGAGGCTGCGACGTCAGCCACGTTTCTTGCCTCCAAATTCGAGATAGGCCCATGGCACGATGACGATAACGACGGAGAGCAGCATCATGGTCGAGGCGGCAAAGCCCTGGCCGAGGTTCTGGGCGAAGAACATGTAGTCGTAGACGTACTTTGCCGGCACTTCGGAGGCGATGCCCGGGCCGCCGCTGGTCTGCGCCACCACAAGGTCATAGACCTTGACGATGCCGGCCGCGATGATGACGAGTGTGGTGATGAAGACCGGCCGCATCATTGGGATGACGATGAAGAAATAGGTCTTCCACATCGGTATCCCGTCGACCCGCGCGGCCTTCCAAATGTCTTCATCGATGCCGCGCAGGCCGGCGAGCATCAGGCACATGATCAGCCCGGTGCCCTGCCAGAGCGCCGCGATCGAAATGCCGTAGATGACGATGCTGGAATTATAGAGCGGGTCGAAGCTGAAGCTCGTCCAGCCGAGATCGCGCACGACGCGCTGGACGCCGAAATCCGGATTGAGCAGCCACTGCCAGACGAGACCGGTGACGATGAAGGAGAGCGCGAAGGGATAGAGGAAGATGGTGCGGAACGTGTCCTCGAAGCGGATCTTCTGATCGAGCAGCGCCGCGAGGATGAAGCCGACGACCAGCGAGAAAACCAGCGAGATGACGCCGTAGATCAAAAGGTTCTCGATCGAGACCAGCCAGCGCGGCGTCGCCCACAGCCGGTAATACTGGTCGACCCCGACGAAGTTCAGCCGCGGCAACAGCTTCGAATTGGTGAAGGAATAGAGCACCGTCCAGGCCGTGCCGCCGACGAAGACCACCAGCGCGGTCAGGATCATCGGGATCGAGGCGACCTTGGCATTGAGATTGCGGAAAAGCTGGTTGGGGCGTTCGCTGTTGCTCATCTCGGCAGCCGCGCTGGGACAATGAGGACATCATGCTCCCGACCCCGAATGGGCAGGGGCCGGGAGCTGGCGGGGGCGCCGTCGATCAGTCGGCCGAAGCGATGATGTCGGCGAAGCGCTTCTGGGCCTCTTCGAGGCTCATGTCGGGCTTGGCGAAGAATTCGGAGAACAGATCCTCCTTCTGCTTCTGGCTGTCCTGCGAGAGCAGCTGGTCCGTCCACGGGATGACAGCGCCCTTGGCAAGGATGGCAAGGCCCTTCTTCATGCAGTCGTTCGCCGCGTTGAGGTCGACGTCGCCGCGCACCGGCAGTGAGCCCTTCTTGAGGTTGAAGGCGACCTGCGTCTTCGGATCGAGCAGCGTCTCGGCGAGAACCTCCTGCGCCTTGGACTTGTCGGCGTCCTTCAGCAGCGGGAAGTAGAAGGCGTCGCCACCGGTGGCGATGACCTCGTTCAGGCCCAGGCCGGGCAGGCAGGTATAGTCCTTGCCGGCGGTCTTGCCGGCGACCTGGAACTCGCCTTGCGCCCAGTCGCCCATGATCTGGCCACCGGCCTTGCCGGTGATGACGAGGTTGGTCGCCTGGTTCCAGTCCTGCACATTGGTGTTCTTGGCCATCTTGCGGGCGTCGTCGGCTGCCTTGAACACCTTGGCGATCTCGGGGCCGCCGGCGAACTTGGCGTCCTTTTCCTTGTAGACCTTGAGGAAGGCGTCGGTGCCGCCGACAGCGGCGAGCAGCACGTCGAAGGCGCCCGATGCCTGCCAGGGCTGCCCGCCGACGGCGAGCGGGATGATACCGGCCTTTTCCAGCGCCGGAGCGGCGGCCACGAATTCATTCCAGTCCTTCGGCATCGGCACGCCTGCCTTCTGGAAGGCCTCGCTCGACAGCCAGAGCCACTGCCAGGAGTGGATATTGACCGGCACGCAATAGATCTTGCCGTCGATGGTGCACGAGTCGAGCAGGCTCTTCGGCCGCACGACCTCCGTCCACTTGCCCTTTGTCGCGATGTCGGTGAGGTCGCGCATCAGACCGGCCTGGACGAGCTCTTCCGCCTGGCGGCCGTGGTTGAACTGGGTGGCGCCCATCGGATCGCCGCCGGTGATGCGGCTGATCATGATCGGCCGCGCCGTGCCGCCGGAACCGGCGATGGCGCCGTCGACCCAGTGATTGCCGGTCGCGTCGAAGGCCTTGGCGAGTTCCGCCACCGCCGCCGCCTCACCGCCCGAAGTCCACCAATGGGTGACTTCGAGGTCGGTCGCGGCCGCCGGCCCGGCGAAATTCAGCGCGACCGTGGCGGCGAACGCGGCGGTCAGGAATTTATATCGCATTTCGGTTCCTCCCAGAATCTGAAACGTTACAGATTTTCGATACGGCAAATGCCCGGCATAGGCAACCCCTCGAATGAACGCGGTGCAAAATTTTTTCGAGACGCGAACAAAATGCCCTTCTCAAGAGGGTTCAGCAGCGCCAAGCTTGGTCAATTGCTGCCAAAAACCGCTGCAAATTGAGATTTCTTTGTGATTCCAGTGGCTTTGGCTCCATCGCGTCAGCGCTGACTGCGATCATCCCGATCAACCGGCCGATCACGGACGTTGGCAATCTGTAACGTTTCAGTATATTGAACCGCGTCACGGGCTGAAAGCCGCGCAAATGTCAACGCGCACGATTGCCGGTCGGCCCTGCGGCTGCTATGCGCCTGATGGGCGGGACGAATGGATAGACGAACCAAGGACAAGGACGGCGACACGTCGGCCAAGGAACGGCCGACGCTGAAGACGCTCGCATTCATGACCGGGCTCGGCGTCACGACCGTCTCGCGCGCGCTGAAGGATGCGCCCGAGATCGGCGCCGAGACCAGGCGGCGCGTCCAGCTCGTCGCCAAGCAGATCGGCTACCGGCCGAACCGCGCCGGCGTGAGGCTGAGGACCGGCAAGACCAACGTCATCAGCCTGGTGCTCAACACAGAGCACGAGCTGATGAGCTTCGTCTCCGACATCATCTATGGCGTCACCGAAGTGATCGCCGACACGCCCTATCACCTGATCGTCACGCCCTATTCGCGCTCGCAGGATCCGCTGGATCCGGTCCGCTACCTGGTCGAGACGGGCTCCGCCGACGGCGTCATCATTTCACGCACGCAGCCCAACGATCCACGCGCCCGCTATATGCTGGAGCGTGGCATTCCCTTTGCCACGCACGGCCGCACCGACATGGGGCTGGTGCATCCCTATCACGACTTCGACAATTACGCTTTCGCCGGCGAGGCGGTGCGCCACCTAGCCGGGATGGGCCGCAGCCGGCTCGCCCTGGTGACGCCGCCCGTCGGCCTCACCTATTACGGTCATACGGTGAATGGCTTTGCCGATGCGCTGAGCGAGGTCGGCGCCAGCGAGGTGCCGTTCAACACCGTCTCCATCGACCACACCATCGAGCAGATCAGGATGCGGACCGCGCAGCTCATGCGTCGCGACAACCGTCCGGACGGCATCGTCAGCAGCGCCGCCGCCGCGACACTCGCCGTCGTCGCCGGCATCGAGGACGCCGGCTTGAAGCTCGGCCGCGACGTCGATGTGGTGTCGAAACAGTCGTCGGAACTGCTGCATCTGTTCCGGCGGGAACTGCTGGTCGTCAACGAGAACTTCCGGCTCGCCGGGTCCGAGCTCGCCCGCGCCGTGCTCGGCTGGATCGGCGGCGCCGACCCCGGCTCGCTGCAGTCACTCAGCAAGCCGAGCGAGGTCCAAGCCTACCGGCATTCGGGAGACCAGTGACGCTGCGTCTTTTGCGACGGCAATCATCAAGCAAAAGGGTTCAGCTCGGGCTTCGCGGTCATCAAGGCGACAATGAGCGCGAAGAGCATGATCATGGTCAGGCGTCCAAACAGCGCGCGTTTGTCGCCAGCAAATGCTTTGATCTCTTTGCCCGAGATGGCGCCGCGGAGCGCCGTCTGGGCCTGCGTCGCCCAGGGGCGTACGAGCTTGTGCTCGACCGCCATCAAGGCGGCGACAAGCGCAAGCGACACCACCAGCCACGGTGTCAACAGGGACCAGCCGCCAAGAAAGACAAGGACGATGCCGGCAAGCACACCGGCGCCCACCAGAAGCCCTGCAAAGCGACTGGCGAAGAAGGCCAGTCTGGCCGGCCCTTGCTGCCCTCGCCGGGCAGGGATTAACAGAAGTTCGTTCGCCACGAACGATAGCAAAGCGGCGCACATGGCGTACGCATGGATTCCTAAAACAGTTCCATAGAGCATCTGTCATCATCCAAATCGTTGGGGGAACGTCGGGTAGACATAATGCGAGCGATAGCTCACAATTGTCTACTCGCATCGGGACCGACAGGAACATGGCACCTAAGCCGCTCACGAACCCAAGGAAGAACGCCTCTCAGGAGAGGTCGCGCGCGACGGTGGACGCGCTTGTCGAAGCGACCGCTCGCATTTTGGTCCGGGACGGTTTCGACAAGACGAGCACCAACCGGATCGCCGAAGAGGCCGGCGTGAGCATCGGCTCGCTTTACCAGTATTACCCGGGCAAGGAAGCGCTTGTTGCCGCCGTCATCGATCGTCACAACCAGGAGGTCATGCAGGTCGTGCGGAGGATGTTTGCGGAGGTCGCCTCGCAGCCGGTCGAGATGGCAGTGCGCCGGCTTGTTGCCGTCGCGATCGAGGCGCATCGCATCGACCCCAGGCTGCATCGTGTCCTTGCCGAGCAGATTCCGCGCACGGGACGCCTCGAAAACGTGGAAGCCTTCAATCGCGAAGCCCACGCTCTCTTCAAGAGCTATCTCGAAAGCCACGGCGACGAGCTACGCGTGGCCGATATTGGACTTGCCGCCTTCGTGTGCGTGACTTCGATCGAAGCGCTGTCCCATACTGCGGTACTGCACAGCTCCGAGAGGCTGTCGAATAAAGCGGCCGAAACGCTCATCGATGAGGCCACTCGGCTCGTGGTCGGATATCTGAAATAGACGTTCCGCGAGAGCGGCGGCTCGTCTTACCCGCTCGCCCCGCTGCCCCAGGGGCCATGGAACGCGCCCTGCTCGCCGATGCGCTCGAAGCCATGCGCGCCGAAGAAATCGCGCTGCGCCTGGATCAGGTTCGAAGTGCCGCGGCCCTGGCGGTAGCTGTCGAAATAGGCGAGCGCCGAGGACAGCGCCGGCACCGGCGAGCCGGCCTCCGAAGCTCTCGCAACGATCCGCCTGAGCGACGGGTGCGCCTCCTTCATCATGGCGATGAAGGCCGGCGCCATCAGCAGGTTGGTGGCAGCGCCGCCCGAGCCGAATGCTTCCGCCATCGTGTCCAGCATCTGCGAGCGGATGATGCAGCCGGCCCGCCAGATCTTGGCGATGGTCGGCATCGGCAGGTTCCAGTTGAACTCTCTTGAAGCCCCGCTCATCACCGCAAAGCCCTGCGCGTAGGCGGCGATCTTGCCGGCGAACAGCGCGAGCTCGAGGTCCTTCAGCAGAGCCGCCTTGTCGCCGGCAATCTTTTCGACGCCGATATTGCCATAGGCCTTTTCCGCCGCCTGCCGTTCATCCTTGATCGAGGACAGCACGCGCGCAGCGACAGCAGCCTCGATTGCGGTTGCCAGAATGCCGAGCTGCTGCGCTTCGATCACCGACCATTTACCGGTGCCTTTCTGGCCGGCGCGGTCGAGGATGATGTCGACCACCGGCTTGCCGGTCATGGGATCGTCGGCGGCCAGAACCTTGGCGGTGATCTCGATCAGGTATGAGTTGAGCCGACCCTTGTTCCAGCCGTCGAAGACCTTGCCGATCTCTTTCGGCCCCATGCCGAGACCGTCGCGCAGGATGCCGTAGATCTCGGCGATCATCTGCATGTCGGCATATTCGATGCCGTTGTGGATAGTCTTGACGAAATGGCCGGCGCCGTCGGTGCCCAGCCAGGCGGCGCAGGGCTCGTCCTTGAACTTGGCCGAGATCGCGGTCAGCACCTTCTCGACACGCTTCCAGGAGTCTTCCGTGCCGCCGACCATGATCGAGGGCCCATGGCGGGCGCCTTCCTCGCCGCCCGACACGCCCATGCCGATGAAAGTAAGGCCTGAGCCCGACAGCTCCGAGAAGCGCCGCATCGTGTCGCGGAAATTGGCGTTGCCGGCATCGATGACGATGTCGTTGTCGGAGAGCACGCCGCGAAGTGCCGCGATCTGCTCGTCGACCGGCTTGCCCGCCAGCACCATGATGATGATCGGTCGGGGCGGCCGGATCGCGGCGGCGAGCTCGTCGAGGCTGTAGCACGGGACAACCATGTCCTTCAGTGATCCAGCGCTCTCGACGAAGGCATCGGTGCGCGAGAGCGTGCGGTTGAAGACAGCGATGCTGTGCCCATGCTCGGCGATGTTGAGCGCCAGGTTGGAGCCCATCGTGCCAAGGCCGATCAGGCCGATTTCGGCTTTTTCCATCGTTTCTTCCCTGCTTTCGGATCTTCTGTTGAGGTCGTGTTTGGCACGGATGATTGACGGGCCTTCGCGACGGCGTCAACCGCCTCGCCGAATTGTGTCGCGGTCCAGGTCAGTCGGCTCTGATATCGATTGGCGCTTCAATCTTCACCATCTCGAAATCCGAAACGAGGATATCCAGCCGGGCGTTCCAGCGGCCGGGCAGCGGGATGACGAGATTGTCGACTCGCCAGGTGCCGTCGCCGGGTTTCGTTGCCGGCCGCCTGATCGGCTCGATGCCGGAATCCGGCTTCGACAGCACCAGCGTCACCTGCTTGGCGTCGAGCGGGCCGAAATCGCCGGTCATGATCACCATCGAAGCGGCGACCTGCCCGGCATGGCCGGGGGTGATGCTGAGATCGGCCATAGCCTGCAGCGTGTGGATATGGATCGACACCGGCTGCGCGGCGGCGATCGCCAGCGCCCGCGGCGGCGGCGTGAAGCGCCAGCCGGCGGCGACGCCGAAGACGGCGAGCACGATCAGCGTCTCGATGCCGATCGAACGCACCAGCCGCCGCTGCACCTCCGTGTCGCCCGCCTCGGCCGGCGCGGTCAGCGTCCAGCGGTTCACGGAGGCGAGCGTGAACAGGAACAGCAGCAAGGCCAGCTTCAAC
>NZ_RZSC01000849.1:0-2360 GCF_003998155.1 Mesorhizobium sp. M1E.F.Ca.ET.063.01.1.1 | reverse complement strand
CTATCCGACAAATACAGTCCGGATGCCATGCGGGCCGCCATCATTGCTCATGAGACGGGCGCTGCCGACAGCATGACGCGCGAGGAGAAACTCGAAGCGATCTGGAACGCCACGCATGCGGAGTGCAAGGGGCGCGCCGGCGAGATCGACCGTGAGGCCTGGCCACAACAACACCGGGGCAAGCGGACAATTATGGTCAATGCCGGCGCCGAGGGCGCCGTGCTCAAGCTCCTCGAGGATCTGTCTGACGACGAGGTCGATCGCCTTTTGCCGACCAGGTGAGTCAACTCGAGGCCACTCATTTCCACCGCGTCCAATCCCGGCGGCGCGCCAATCCGATCGCCTAAGCGTGCTTGCGGGACGCCTTCGCAAGGAGAATGCCGAGCCGAAGAAAAGGCTCGGGCTCGACTGAGTCGGTCAAAGCCAACATTTTCTGCTCAAGATCCTGCTCAGGTTGGGCCATCATGTAATCCGTCCAGCACTGTGCCTGCGTCGCGGTTTCCCCAGCTGAACCGCTTTGGTGTCCATCGTTCGGAAGGTGAACGTGACCATGGTCCCCTTCGCGGCGCACGCCGCGGTTCTCTCAAGTTGAACTGACGCCTGTTCCCCTCGAGGCGTCATCTCTCTGACAGGACATTGTGCTTTGTCGCAGGGCTTCAGTGCTCCCTACCTCGGACCGGCCGTTCAGCACGTGGAGGACGAAATGCACGCTGAGGCTTTCAGCAGCCCCATTTTTGCGAAGCGCGCCACATACATCGTACAAGAGATCGCCAGTCTTGCCGACGCCGATCGACCTTCTGGAGGAATGGCCTGAAGAGTGCAGGAACATCATCCACGAGACCGCCCTGAAGGCCTGCTATGATGCATATGACGGGCGCAAACCATTGAGCGCCGCGCCTGGCCTTCCAGGGCTCCGCCAAGCGCGTCGCTATATTGGAAGATCCGACCTCCGCCATGCAGTGGATTGGCGCTTGCAAATCGGTCACTGGAAAACTGTAGGTTAATGTTGATGGATCAGCAGTTGGGGCTGGCGCGAGGCACGCAGGAAAGGCATTCTGTCGTGACTTCACAATCGGCGAAGCAGAAACAGTCCTAAGATCCAGTTGAACGACGGCATCCAATCCGATCAGGCGGCCGCGTCTGGCCGGCTGGATCACGGTGGCCGGATGCAGGGGTTCTGTTCAGCGAAGCGTTGCGGGGCGAAAACCTGCATCGTGGCTGTAGAGGAGGGGGAGATGGCAGGCTTGAGCAGGTTCGAGAGGCCGGTGGTCGTTCAGCTGGGCCGCCACGGCGCGGACCGCATCGTCCTCGATGTCAACGACGCAGCCACAATATTGCTGCGCAATGTTCCTCATCAAACCGAGAAGCGCCGGAGAGCAATGGACGCCTGCCTACAGGTGCTGCGTGGTCAGGCTCATCCCCCAGCCGCGCGGCGGGCTTTCGTGGCAGCCGCCCTCGAAGCAAAGATCCTGCGTAGCGATTAAGATCCATACGCCGCCACCCCAAGATCTTCGCAAGTTAATTGCATCCCGACCGGGCGGTCTGTCTGCGGCCGAGAAGTGCGACAGGTGCATTGGTGAAGCGTTCAGCCTCAGTTCGCATGCGCATGCAGCGCAGACGACTGAAGCCTTGGGGACGACCTCAGATTTCGTGCGGGAGCGCGGTACGGCGTCTGCCAGAATGAAAGGATCGTAATTCGTGCCAGTCGGACCTAAGGGCCAGTAGCATCCTGCCGGTCGTGGGCTTCCTCGCCGGTGGCAATGCACGTGACGCGGACGGCGTTGCCGATTACATCGCGCTTATCAAGGGCACATGTTCGCCGTCGTGACCATGCCATGACACGGATAAGCTGCTTCGCTATTTCCCACCAAAGTGAGAAATCTGATATCGCTTAGCGATGAGGGAAACCGTTCTGGCGATGCTGGAGCAGCATGTGCTCTTGGGCGAGCGCCACATTGCGCGCCAGCGTGAGATCGTCGCGGATTTCCATCATAAGGGTTTTAGGACAGAGTTGGCCGACGAACTTTTGAACCTGTTCGAGCAGATGCAGCTTTTGCACGTCGCTCATCGGGATCGGATTTTGCGTTCAAACTAACACACCGCCACTGGATCATCTTCGGTCGTACCGCTGCGTGCTGTTGGGCCCCGGATCCGGTGTGTCCGGCAGCGGCATTCCGGCGCGCTGTGTTCCTGGAGGCAGAGTGGGGCGGGGAGGAGTGCGGGCCAGGCGGCGCAGAGAGAGCGCCGTTGGTCCCGGACCCTCTCCAAGACAAGGAACGACCCCATGAACATAATCGCCGCGCCGGCTGCCGCCACGGCCGCCGCCCATATCGCCACGCCTGCACTCGGCGCGCCCACGC
>NZ_RZSC01000848.1:0-2361 GCF_003998155.1 Mesorhizobium sp. M1E.F.Ca.ET.063.01.1.1 | reverse complement strand
GTCGCCGCCTGCAAAAAATACGCCCTGAGGAGCGACGGAAACCGCCGCTACCCTCCGTTCAAGGGAAGAGGGACACGCCTGCTGCCGCGCGAATGCGGGACAGGTTGGTTTCAACCTTGAGAAACTTGGGGAGTATCCCATGAACGGTCTGACGAAATATTCGCTCGCTGCAGCCCTTGCCGTCGGCGGGACGGTCGCGGCAAGTGCGGCTTCCGCAATGCCGATCGCGCCGGTTGCTGCGCCGGCGCTGGTCGAGCATGTGGCCTGGGGCTGCGGTCCGGGCTGGCGTCCCAACCCGTGGGGACGCTGCGTGCCCAATCGCCGCGTCATCTATCCGGGCTACTACTATTGGGGCGGACCGAGGGTCTATATCGGCCCGGTCTGGCACCCGTACCACCGCTGGCATCACTGGCGCCGCTGGTGAAGCCCGGCCCAGCTCACGATGCCGGCGCCGACGCCGGATCGTGAGCTTGTGATCTTTCAGAACTGGTCGGCCGACGCGATCTGCGTCGGCCCTGCGACGGAGGCTGCATTGGCCCTACCCGTTTCAAATGCCGCTCCGCCCGACCCGGCGCTTGTCGCGCTCAACCGCTTCGGGCTCGGCGCGAGGCCCGGCGACGAGCTCGGCAAGGTCGCGGCCGACGCACGCGGCTGCCTCAAGACGGAACTCAAGCAGCCGGATATCGCGCTTGTCTCGGCCGACGATTCAAAGAATGCCGGGTTGTTGGACGGCACCGCCGCGATCCAGGCCAGCATGGCCGCCGCCGCCGAACGCAAGGCGGCGCGGGGAGAGAAGGCGGCGCCCGCCATGCAGCCCGCAACAGACGCTCCGGACAGCTCAGCCGACGCAAAAAACAAGCCGGTCGTGCCGCCGGTCGAGGCCGATATCTATCGCGACGAGGCGCAGGCCCGTTTCGACAAGGCGATCAACGCCGGCCCCGGCTTCGTCGAACGGCTGGTCGGTTTCTGGTCGAACCATTTCTGCGTCTCGGCCGCCAAGGGCCAGATCGTGCGGGCCTGCGCCGGCGCCTTCGAGCGCGAGGCCATCCGCCCCTTCGTGCTCGGCCGCTTCGCCGACATGCTGCTCGCGGTCGAGCACCATCCGGCGATGCTGTTCTATCTCGACAACCAGCAGTCGATCGGGCCGGATTCGCGCGCCGGCAAGAGGCGCGGCCGCGGCCTCAACGAAAACCTTGCCCGCGAGATCCTGGAACTGCACACGATGGGCGTCGGCAGCGGCTATGCCCAAGCCGACGTCACCAGCTTTGCCGGCATGCTGACCGGCTGGACGATGGCCGGCCGCGAGGGGCGTCTGGGCGAACCCGGCAGCTTCGTCTTCAACGCCAACGCGCATCAGCCCGGCAAGGCGGTGCTGCTCGGCAAGACTTATCCGGACGGCGGCATGGGCCAGGCGGAAGCCGCGCTCAACGATATCGCGCGCCATCCGGCGACCGCGCGACATATCGCCGGCAAGCTCGCATGCCATTTCATCGCCGACGAGCCACCTCCTCGGTCGGTCGCGCATCTCGCCGAAGTCTTCACCAAGACGGATGGCGACCTGCACGCGCTGGCGCTGGCGCTGATCGACATGACCGAGGCCTGGTCGATGCCGCTGACCAAGCTGCGTGCGCCGTTCGACTATGTCGTTGCGGTCCGGCGGGCGATCGGTCCGCCCGCCGGCAACGAACCGCAACGGACGCTTCGCTGGCTAAGAGCATTGGGCGAGCCGCTCTGGCAGCCGCCCGGCCCGAACGGCTTTCCCGACCGGACCGACAACTGGGCTTCAGCCGAAGGCCTGAAGACGCGGCTCGACATCGCCTGGCAGGCCGCGAAGCAGGCCGACGATATCGGCAATCCCAGCGACATGCTCTCCACCCTGATCGGTGCTTCGGCATCGGCCGAGACGCGAGAGGCGATCGCGCGCGCCGAATCCAGACAGCAGGGTCTGGCGTTGTTGCTGATGGCTCCGGAATTCCAACGCAGATAGTTCCAACCTCGATGAGCGGAGATGCCGCCATGAGCCTTCTTTGTGAAACTCCCAATCTCTCCCGCCGCGCCGTGCTGATGACTGGCGGCGCGCTGTTTGCCTGGGCCTATCTGCCGCGCTTCGCGCGCGCCGCCGACAATCGCGACCCGCGCCTGATCGTCATCGTGCTGCGCGGCGCACTCGATGGGCTGTCGACGGTCGGCCCGGTCGGCGACCCCGACTATGCCGGCCTGCATGGCGATATCGCGCTCTCGCTCTCAGGCCCCAACCCGGCGCTGCCGCTCGACGGCTTCTTCACCGTCAATCCGGCGATGCCGGTGTTCGCGCGGCTGTTCAAGGCGGGCCAGGCAGCGGTCGTGCACGCGGCCGCGACC
>NZ_RZSC01000847.1:0-2366 GCF_003998155.1 Mesorhizobium sp. M1E.F.Ca.ET.063.01.1.1 | reverse complement strand
GCTTGAAAGAGGTGTCTCGATGAAATTCCTTCGCGCCGCGGCCGCAGGCTTGCTGGCTGCTTGTGCCGGCCAGCCAGCATCGGCCGCCACCGGAAATGTGCTGTTCAACGGCACCATCACCGCCACCTGCACGATCACGATCAACTCCAACGGCACAATGACCGTCAGCAGCGATCTTCAGTCGCTGAGCTCCCACAATGCCGGCGGTTCGGCCGGCAGCGCCCAGGTCGACACCACGGGCGGCGTCACGCTCAGCGTCGACCCGGTCACGTCCACCACCGTGCCGGCTAGCGACGTTACCGCTACCACCTGGACTCCGACCTTCGCCACCACCGGCGCGCAGACGATTTCGGAAACGGGCACCGCGACCGCGCTGACGGCGCCCGGCACGTCGACGGTTGCCGTCAACCTTGCCGGCACCAAGAGCGGCTCGAACCGCTTCTCCGCCGGCAACTACCAGGCAACCGTTACACTGCGCTGCGAATAGCCCTCTCGCGAAAGGAGCGGCCTTTGAGAACGATTGGAATACTGGCGGCACTGGCCGCCGTGCTGTCCCCCATTGCGGCGACGAGCCAGTCGATGACACCGATGCGGGGCGAGGTGAGATCCTTCACGGATGCCTTCGCGGTGCGCGTCTTCCCCGGCAATCCGTACGACCAGCGCATTCGCGTCGAGGTCCATGTCTATGACCAGGATTTCCAGCCGGTCGATGCCAAGGTCACGCCCAGCGCCTTCCTTCTGGCGGGCCAGGCGTCGCGTCCGGTTCTGGTGGTCGTGCCCTTCGACGGCGCGACCGAGCGTAAAGTGCGTATCTGTACCGAGAGTATCCCCTTTCCAAGCGAGCAGACGCAGATAAGGGCGCAGATATGCGGAAAGTTCTTCGGACATCGCAGGTCCTGACCCTCTCCCTGCTGCCCGCCTTGGCGGTCGTGAGCGAGGGGTTTGCCGAGGATATCCTGAACCTGAACCAGAACCAGACGGGTTTCACCTTGCCAGGTGTCAGCCTGCCCCAGGGCCAGGACGAGGTCCATGCCAGCGACGGCACGACCTGCCGCTCAGCCGTTTCCGGCAGCGGCGCCTATCTGGACCTCGGCGTCATCCGAGGCAACAACAACAGCCAGTCGAACAGCGACGTCGCCACATACGGCCGTGTGGTGATCCCGATCGGCCGCACGCCGAAGCGCGTCGATTGCAGCCGCCTTTACGAGCTCGAGGTCGAGCGCCTGCAGCTTGAATTGAAGCTTCTCAAGATGGGCGTAGGCGCCGACGGCCAGACGGGGAGCGTGGCTGCTCCCGCTCCCGCGACCGCCTCCGCTGCCGCATCGACTGGGTGGGCCAATGAAGGCTGGAGTATCAGAGGCACAAACGGCAATGAGAAGAAAAAGCGGAAGAAATAGCCGCGCGCTTCTTGCGATGGCGGTACTTGCCTGCTTCGGGCCACCGGCTCAGGCGGCGATCATCGGCACCTGCACGATCGTGATCGGCGTCTCGGGAACGATGAAATCGAACCCCTCCATCAACATCTTCGGTTCCAAGCAGGCGGGCGGGTCGAGCGCCGGCGCCACCATCACCGCGAGTGCGACGCTGTGCTCGATCCTAAACCTGCTCGACTGTTATTCCGTGTCGGCGCCAGCGCCGATCGCCTTCACCTCCGCGCCAAGCGGCGGCGATACCAACGTCGCTTTTGACACCGTCTTCCGCCTTGATGGCTCAGGCGTGGACATCCCAGGCAGTTCGCCGCAGCGAGTGACCAACGGCACTCACACCATCCAGGTCGATCTCACGGCCACGAAATCGTCCGGCATCTTCCCGGCTGGCAACTATCAAGGCACGGTCACGGTGCGCTGCGAATGATGCTGTGGGCCACGCCACATGTGCAACCGACATGATCTGGCAACCGGCGATCTTTGCGGCTAGCCTCCAACGCAATCAATTGTGTAAAAGCAAAGACTTGGAGCGGCTCGGCCTTCGTTCGAACGCCGCACCGCTTCGGCAGGAGGCGTTTCTTGATCATCATTGTCGGCTCGATCAACCTCGACCTGATCGCCAATGTCGACCGCTTGCCGGAACCTGGCGAAACGGTCCGTGGCTCCGGCTTCGCCACCGCTCCCGGCGGCAAGGGCGCCAACCAGGCGCTGGCGGCCGCCCGCGCCGGCGCCAAGGTGCGCATGGTGGGCGCCGTCGGCAGGGATAGCTTTGCCGCCGAAGCGCTTGCCTTGCTGAAAGCCGGCAATGTCGATCTCTCCGGCGTCGGTGAGAGCTTCGCCTCGACCGGCACGGCGCTGATCCTGGTCGGCGCCGACGGCGAGAACGTGATCGCAGTCGTGCCGGGCGCTAATGACGCAGTGCTGCCGGCGGACGTCGCC
>NZ_RZSC01000846.1:0-2380 GCF_003998155.1 Mesorhizobium sp. M1E.F.Ca.ET.063.01.1.1 | reverse complement strand
GCTTAAGCGTGCCGCCCGGCAGGCCGAACAATCTTGCCGGCGCGGTCGAAAGCGTCTCGATCAGCCGAAGCAGCGGGACGTCGCCATTATGGTAGAGCCGAAGTGCCGCGCCAAGAAGCGTCTCCAGCCCGATCGCACCGGCAGCCGCATCGGCGAAGGGCAGGCGCTTGGTGTCGACATCCTGCGGGTCGTGCGAGGAGACGATGATGTCGATCGTGCCGTCCTTGATCGCCTCGATCATCGCCAGCCGGTCGTCCTCGGCGCGCAACGGCGGCGTCAGCCGGAAGAAGGTGCGGTATTCGCCGACATCATTCTCGTTGAGCGACAGATTGTGGATGGCGACGCCCGCCGTGACATTGGCGCCGTCCGTCTTTGCCCGGTTGACGGCTCCAGCCGCCATCGCGGTCGAGATCTTGGCTGCGTGATAGGCGCCGCCCGTCAGCCGCGCGAGCGCCAGGTCGCGCTCCAGCGGGATGAGTTCGGCCTCACGCGGGATGCCGGACAGGCCGAGCCAGCTCGCATAGAGGCCCTCGTTCATCACGCCGGCCGCGGCGAGGTCGGCATCCTGTATCTCATGCGCGATCACGCCGCCGAAATCGCGCGCATAGGTCAGCGCGCGGCGCATCACCAGCGCGCTGGCAATCGTGTGGCGGCCATCGGTATAGGCAACGGCGCCGGCTTCGCGCAGCAGGCCGAACTCGGTCATCTCGCGGCCTTCGAGACCCTTGGTGATGGCCGCCGCCGGGAAGATGTTGACGCTTGCCGTGTCTCTCGCGGTGCGCAGAACGAATTCGACCAGAGCGACATTGTCGATCACCGGATCGGTGTCGGGCATCATGACGATGGAGGTGACGCCGCCGACCGCAGCCGCCACGCTTGCCGAGGCGATCGTCTCGCGATGCTCGCCGCCGGGTTCGCCGATGAACACGCGGGCATCGACAAGGCCTGGAATGATCGTCATGCCGGCACAGTCTACGACCACGGCGCCTTCGGGCGCGCCCTGGTTCAGCGCCGCCTTGCCGGCGGCGGCGATCTTGCGGCCGTCGACGACGACGGTGCCGATCTCATCGACCCCGCGCGAGGGATCGACGATGTGCGCCTTGCTGAAGACGGTCACGCTCATGCGCCGCGGCCCTCATGGTTGCGACGGGGATCGAGCAGGGCTTCCATCACAGCCATGCGGACGGCGACACCCATCTCGACCTGTTCCTGGATGACGCTTTGCGGCCCGTCAGCGATCTCCGAGGCGATCTCGACGCCGCGGTTCATCGGCCCGGGATGCATGACCAGCGCATCGCCCTTGGCTGCCTTGAGCTTTTCGGCATCGAGGCCGAAATAGCGGAAATATTCGCGGATCGACGGCACGAAGGCGCCTTCCATGCGCTCGCGCTGCAGGCGCAGCATCATCACCACGTCGGCGTCTTTCAGCCCCTCGGCCATCGAGCGCGCCACGATCACGCCCATCTTATCAATGCCCGCAGGCAGCAGCGTCGAGGGCGCGACGACGCGCACCTGCGCGCCGAGCGCGTTCAAGAGCATGATGTTGGAGCGGGCGACGCGCGAATGCAGGATATCGCCGCAGATCACCACGATCAGCTTCGACAGCGGCCCCTTGGCGCGCCGGATGGTCAGCGCGTCGAGCAAAGCCTGCGTTGGATGTTCATGCGCGCCGTCGCCGGCATTGACCACCGAGCAGCCGACCTTCTGCGCCAGAAGGGCGGCGGCGCCCGCCGACTGGTGGCGGATGATCAGGATATCCGGCCGCATGGCGTTGAGCGTCATGGCGGTGTCGATAAGCGTCTCGCCCTTCTTCACCGAGGAACTCGCCACCGACATGTTCATGACGTCGGCGCCGAGCCTTTTGCCTGCGAGCTCGAAGGACGATTGCGTGCGGGTCGAGGCCTCGTAGAAGAGGTTGATCTGGGTGCGGCCACGGAGCGTCGATGTCTTCTTTTCCGGCTGCCGCGAGATCGCCACGGCCTGGTCCGCCCGGTCGAGCAGCAGCTCGATATCGGCCGGGGAAAGATCGCGGATGCCCAGAAGATGGCGGTGGGGAAAGAGCGGCAGGGACGAAGCGTCGGTCATCTCAAGGCGCTGCTATAGGGTGCGGTCCGGCCGGCCGCAAGCGCCAGCTTGGGATTGCCGGCTTTCTCCCCGGTATTTTCGCTGCGTGGCTTCGGCTATAAGGCAGCGATGGCTTCGGATTCGCGACCGCGGCCTTCAGATGGTAAGGACAGGGCGTGACCGACGACGTGATCAACCAGCCGCCGCCGCTGACGGGCGGCAATGCATGGCGGGGCGATCCGTTGCTCATCCAGCTTGCCGAGCGCTTTTCCGATCCGGTGCGCAAGGATCTCGACGCGCTTGGCCGGTTCGTCAT
>NZ_RZSC01000845.1:0-2381 GCF_003998155.1 Mesorhizobium sp. M1E.F.Ca.ET.063.01.1.1 | reverse complement strand
CTGGTGGATTGTCGTCAACATTGCGATCGATCCCGCAAGCGTGATGTGGGTGTTGCAGTGCTCGACGACGGGCGCGGCGCCATGAGCGCAAATCCGGTTCCAATGCCCAAGAGACGCTCCAAAGCGGGGACCGGCGTCCACCTGTTGCGTTCACATTCCCATAAAAAATCGGGGAAAAAATCGACGGCCGAAACCGTCATTGCATTCCTCGAAACCCTCAAGATTCCGGAAGGTCCGCTGGCCGGAAAGCCGCTCAAACTGGCCGGTTTTCAGAAGGATTTCGTTCGCGGTGCGCTCGATCCGGCGAACATGGTTGCCGTACTGTCGATCGGCCGCGGCAACGCGAAAACTGCGCTGAGTTCCGGTGCGGCACTCGCCTGCCTGATGGGAAAGCTCGATACGCAGCCCAAGCGCGAGATCATCTTTGCGGCGCGCAATCGCGACCAGGCAAAAATCGCCTTCGGATTCCTTGTCGGATTCATCGAAAGCCTGCCCGAGGAAGAACAGGAACTGTTCACCATCCGGCGCGGTCAGCGTCTGGAGGTGGAATACAGCGGCAATGGCGGCGGGCTGGCCCGCTGTATCGCGGCCGATGGTAAATCGATCTTGGGCGGCGCTCCAAACCTTGCCATCCTTGACGAACGCGCCGCATGGGACCGGGAAAAAGGCGATAGCCTCGAAAATTCGATCCTGTCTGGCCTGGGCAAGCGCAACGGCAAGGCGCTGATTATCTCGACTAGCGCGCCGGACGATGCAAACACCTTCAGCCGGTGGCTGGATGAACCGCCTCCGGGCACGTATGTGCAGGAACACAGGCCGGCCTTCGGGCTTCCCGCAGACGATGCAGAAAGCCTTCTGGTAGCCAATCCTGGCGCTGCTGAGGGCATTGGCGCATCGCTTGAATGGCTGCAGGCGCAAGCCCGGCGTGCCATTGCCCGCGGCGGCTCGGCGCTATCGTCTTTCCGTAACCTGAACAGGAACGAACGCGTTTCGACCGAAGATCGCAGCGTGCTTGTGACGGTCGACGAATGGCTGGCCGCGGAGGTGGCGCCCGACGCTCTCCCGCCACGCGAAGGCGAATGCGTTCTTGGCGTGGATCTTGGCGGTTCCCGTTCGATGTCGGCAGCGGCCTTCTACTGGCCCGCAACCGGGCGCTTGGAGGCCGTGGGCACCTTCCCGACCAAGCCAGGGCTTGCCGATCGTGGCGCGTCCGATGGCGTGTCTGGCCGCTATACCGAGATGCAAGAACGGGGCGAACTCACCACACTCGGCGAAAACACCGTTCCGCCCGGCCTATGGCTGGCCGAAGTCGTCAAGCTGGCTGATGGCGCGACCATCTCTTGCATTGTCGGGGACCGGTTTCGCCATGCCGAGTTTGTCGAGGCGATGCAGGGCGCCGGGCTGTCCCGCGTGCCGTTCATCTGGCGCGGCTTCGGATGGAAAGACGGCTCGGAAGACATTGAGCGGTTCCGTAGGGCGCTGTTCGACGGGCATGTGCAAACCCGCCCCTCCCTGTTGCTGCGCTCTGCCATGGCCGACGCCATCACGTTGATTGACCCGGCCGGCAATCACAAGCTGGCGAAGGCTCGCTCGCTCGGCCGTATCGACGCGGCTGCGGCGGCAATCCTGGCCGTGGCGGAGGGCAACCGGCGAGCCGCTAGGCCAGTCAAGAAGGCGCGGGCCGCTTCGTGGGTATGAAGCACGGCCGCGCCGGCTATTCCGTCTACCGTTCCGCGCAATGGCAAGCCCTACGGCTCCAGGCCAAGCGGCGCGACGGTTTCAAATGCACCGAATGCGGCACCCGCGGCCGGTTGGAAGTGCATCACAAGATACCGGTGCGGCAGGCGCCGGAACTCGCTTACGACCTGGGCAACGTCGAATGTCTTTGCCCGCCCTGCCACACCCGCAAAACCAATGCCGAACGCGGCATTAAACCGAACCCCGCGCGCGAAGCGTGGGCATCTCTACTTGAAAGGAAGCTAAGTGCTTGAATCTGTAAAAATCCAGCGTCGTCAGTCTGAAATCCGCCAGTCGCTGGCCGAGCTGGTCGGTAAGGAAAAGCCGACCGCCGAGGAGACCCGCGCCATGGAAGGCATGGACGCGGAATATCGTTCGAACGAAGTCCGCTATCGTGCATCGCTGATCGCCGAGGACGCGGAACGCCGCGAGGCCGGTGCTGATCTGGAGACCCGCTCCGATCGCGAATATGCCGAACTCGTCGACAAGTTCGAATTGCGCCAGGTGGCTCTGTACCTCGACGAAGGCGCCAAGATTGAAGGCCCGACCGCTGAAGTCATCGCCGAGATGCGCAGCAAGAATGGCTATCGCGGCGTTCCGATCCCGTACGCCGCGCTTGCGCTCGAACAGCGTGCCGGTGAGAC
>NZ_RZSC01000844.1:0-2382 GCF_003998155.1 Mesorhizobium sp. M1E.F.Ca.ET.063.01.1.1 | reverse complement strand
TTCTTGTTCATCAAAATTCCCTTCCATGAGAAAACCGGAACTTACGACTCATCCGGCAGGAAACGGACTTTAGAAAGAAGCGTTCCGGAACCCAAGCCGAAAACCGCGGAATTCCGGGCTTTTTTCCGTTTTTCGGAGCTTTTTTCACATGAAAAAGCCGGGCTTGAAGCCCGGCTCTCTCATTGTGCGTCGCAATGTTAGAAGATTCTAATGAGCAAGCGACTTGCCGGCATCGTCGCCGGCATCCACGCCGGCCGGCGGATTCACCGGCTCGACCCATTCGATCGGCTCCGGCATCCTGACCAGCGCGTGCTTCAGCACCTCGCCGACCCGCGAGACCGGAATGATCTCCATGTTGTTCTTCACATTGTCCGGAATCTCCGCCAGATCCTTGGCGTTGTCTTCCGGGATCAGCACCTTCTTGATGCCGCCGCGCAACGCGGCAAGCAGCTTCTCCTTCAGGCCGCCGATCGGCAGCACCCTGCCGCGCAGCGTCACCTCGCCGGTCATCGCCACATCGGCGCGGACCGGAATGCCGGTGAGCACGGAGACGATCGCCGTCACCATCGCCACACCCGCCGACGGGCCATCCTTGGGCGTCGCGCCCTCCGGCACGTGGACGTGGATGTCGCGCTTGTCGAACAGCGGCGGCTCGATGCCGAAATCGATGGCGCGCGAGCGGACGTAAGAAGCCGCCGCCGAGATCGATTCCTTCATCACGTCGCGCAAATTGCCGGTCACCGTCATGCGGCCCTTGCCGGGCATCATGACGCCTTCGACCGTCAGCAGCTCGCCGCCGACTTCCGTCCACGCAAGACCGGTGACGACGCCGACCTGATCGTCGGCCTCGACCTGACCGAAGCGGAAGCGCGGAACGCCGAGATAATCGGCGAGGTTTTCCGCGTTGATCTTCACCGTCTTCTTCTTCGTCTTCAGGATCTCGGTCACCGCCTTGCGCCCAAGCTTCATCAGCTCGCGCTCCAGGCTTCTGACGCCCGCTTCACGGGTGTAGGTCTGGATGATGCCGCGGATCGCGTCCTCGCCGACCGAGAATTCGTTCGGCTGCAGCGCGTGATCGCGGATCACCTTGGGCATCAGGTGGCGCTTGGCGATCTCGATCTTCTCGTCCTCGGTGTAGCCGGCGATACGGATGATCTCCATGCGGTCCATCAAGGGCGCAGGGATGTTCAGCGTGTTCGCCGTCGTCACGAACATCACGCTCGACAGGTCGTACTCGACCTCGAGGTAATGGTCCATGAACGTCGAGTTCTGCTCCGGATCGAGCACCTCGAGCAGGGCCGACGACGGATCGCCGCGGAAGTCCTGGCCCATCTTGTCGATCTCGTCGAGCAGGAAGAGCGGGTTGGACTTCTTGGCCTTCTTCATCGACTGGATGACCTTGCCGGGCATCGAGCCGATATAGGTCCGCCTGTGGCCGCGAATCTCGGCCTCGTCGCGCACGCCGCCGAGCGCCATGCGGATGAACTCGCGGCCGGTCGCCTTGGCGATCGACTTGCCGAGCGAGGTTTTGCCGACGCCGGGCGGGCCGACGAGGCACAGGATCGGCCCCTTCAGCTTCTTCTGCCGGCTCTGCACGGCGAGATACTCGACGATGCGCTCCTTGACCTTGTCGAGGCCGAAATGGTCGGCATCGAGCACGTCCTGCGCGAAGGCGAGATCCTGCTTGACCTTGGAGTTCTTGCCCCACGGGATCGACAGCAGCCAGTCGAGATAATTGCGCACGACGGTGGATTCAGCCGACATCGGCGACATCGACCGCAGCTTCTTCAATTCGGCTTCCGCTTTCTCGCGGGCCTCCTTGGAGAGCTTGGTCTTCTTGATGCGCGCCTCGATCTCGGCGGCCTCGTCGCGGCCGTCCTCGCCCTCGCCGAGCTCCTTCTGGATCGCCTTCATCTGCTCGTTGAGGTAGTACTCGCGCTGCGTCTTCTCCATCTGGCGCTTGACGCGCGAACGGATGCGCTTCTCCACCTGGAGCACGGAGATTTCGGCCTCCATGAATCCCATCGCCTTCTCGAGACGCTCCTTCACGGAAAGCGTGGCGAGCATCTCCTGCTTCTCGGGGATCTTGATGGCGAGATGCGAGGCGACCGTGTCGGCGAGCTTGGAATAGTCGTCGATCTGGCTGGCCGCGCCCACCACTTCGGGCGAGATCTTCTTGTTCAGCTTGACATAGTTCTCGAAGTCGGTGACGACCGAGCGGGCGAGCGCCTCGATCTCGACCTCTTCCTCCTCCGGCTCGGCCAGCGCCGTTGCGCGGGCCTCGTGGAAGTCGGCACGGTCGGTGAACGAGACGATCTTGGCGCGCGAGGCGCCCTCGACCAGCACCTTCACGGTGCCGTCGGGAAGCTTCAGGAGCTGCAG
>NZ_RZSC01000843.1:0-2383 GCF_003998155.1 Mesorhizobium sp. M1E.F.Ca.ET.063.01.1.1 | reverse complement strand
GTACCGTTCCTGCCGCCTTTCGAGATTGCACTGGCTAGCGGCGACACCGCGGCGGAGAAGGCGGCGCTCAAGCGCTTTGCCGCTGCGGCGTCCGGACGCGAAGCGAAATACCGCACGCCGCGCGTGGACGAATTCGTTCCCACGACCCGCGCCGAAGCACGGCTCTCGGATGATCTCGACGATGTAGCAGGCCTGACGGTACGCTTCGCGCCGATCTACAGGGTGCCTGGGTGCGAGCGCATCTATCCCGAATTGCGCGATCTTGTCGTCGCCAACATGGTGGATTCCGCGCTCCAGGCGGTCAGCGCCTTTCTGAAGGCATCAAAGCTGGAACCGCCGGCAACCCATCGTTCGTTGGGGCGGCGCGCCTATATCGACGCTGTCGTGCGCGCCGACCGGGCACTCGACAGCGTCGCGTCGACATTCGATTTCCTGCTTGCCGTCACACCGATCAACGCCGAACCGGCCTGGCTGGAATTCCAGGCAGGCGGCTTCGAGCATGTCCCAGCACTGCTCTACAGGCCGCTCGAATTCGAGGTCGCCGCGCAGAAGCGGAAGCTCTACTCGGTCTCGCTCGATCATCTGGAAGATCCGCTGCTGACCACGCTGTTCTCGCAAAAGCAGCAGGAGCTCGATCTGCAGCTGTCGATGCTCGCGGCGCGCGAGACGCCCCGTTTCGTCGAGCTCGGACGAGCACTCTATGGCAGCGTCGAGCCGAGTCTGGCGACGCGAGCACGCGCCATTGTCGAAAAGGCGCCTGGCGCTGCGCCGTCGGTGAGGCAGGAGGGATTGGGCGCCGATGCTGTCGCCGCAGCCGCGCGTGACATGATCGCTGGATACCGTGCCGCCTATTCCGATTTCGATGCTTCCGTGGAGATCCGCGGCGACCTGCCGGCCGGCCTCCTCGTCTCTCGAAACCGGTTGCTAGTTTCGCGCGATACCAACCTTCCACCGGAGCGTCTGACCGCGCTGCTCAGTCACGAGATCGGTGTCCACCTGGTGACCTATTTCAACGGCGATGCGCAGGGGCTTGCCATCTTCCGCAATGGGCTCGCCGGCTACGAGGGCATGCAGGAGGGACTGGCCGTGCTGGCGGAATATCTGGTCGGCGGCATGACCGCGGCGCGGCTGCGACTGATCGCGGCCAGGGTTCTCGCGTGTCAGGCGATGCTCGACGGCGCGACGTTCGAGGAAACTTTCCGCATTCTCCATAAGGATTTCGGTCTCGATGATCGCAGCGCCTTCAACGTCGTTCTGCGTGTCTTTCGCGGTGGTGGCCTGGCAAAAGACGCCATCTATCTGCGCGGCGTGGTGCAGGTCCTCGATCATCTGAGAGGCGGCGGCAGCCTTACGCCGTTTTGGATCGGCAAGATCTCCGCCGCGCATTTCGGCGCAATCCAGGAACTCAATGCGCGCGGCTTGCTGCGCGCGCCGCGCCTCGAACCTGCATTCCTTTCTTCCGACGCGGCGCGTCCGCGGCTCAAGAAGGCGATGGCGGGAATCGATCCGATCGATATGGTTGGGACTTGAGGGAGCATCCCCGATGCGCATTGCGTTCTTCGTCAATTCGATCGAGAGCGAGACGCCAGGCTACACGACGACAACGCTGGCGCTGGCTGCAGTCCAGCGCGGACATTCGGTTGTCTATGTCGAACCCGGAGACTTCATACTGCGTCCGGATGACAGCCTGGCTGTCAGCGTCGCAGTCTTGCCGGACGCTTCCTACAAGACGCCCGACAAGCTGCATGCCGCCCTGAAGGATGCCGCGAAGCAGAAAAAGACCTTCGTGATAAGCGATATCGACATCCTGTTTCTGCGCAACGACCCGTCGCTCGACGTCAGGGATCGACCATGGGCCGCCAACGCAGGCATCATGTTCGGGCGGCTCGCAGCGGAACAAGGCGTCATCGTCGTCAACGATCCGGATGGTCTGGCGCAGGCACAGAGCAAGCTCTACCTGCAGACCTTTCCCGAAGCGGTTCGGCCGGCGACCCTTATATCGCGCAGCATTGCCGAGATCCGCGCATTCATCGACAAACACTCGAAGGGCTGCATCGTCAAACCACTGCAAGGGTCGGGTGGCAAGAACGTCTTCCACATCGCGACGCCTACCGATTCCAACCTCAACCAGATTTTCGAGGCGGCCAGCGGTGACGGCTATCTCATCGCGCAGGCGTACATTCCGGAGGCCAAGGCTGGTGACGTGCGTCTTTTCCTGATGAACGGCCTGCCGCTGCTGCGCGACGGCAGTTACGCCGCCTTTCGCCGCATCCCAGCCAAGGGCGACGTCCGCTCCAACATCCACGCCGCCGGAACCGCCCGCAAGGTCAAGGTAACTGACACGATTTTGCGCATTGCCGAGATGGTACGCCCCAAACTGGTC